>JANMZU010000539.1:0-3887 GCA_031383585.1 Betaproteobacteria bacterium | reverse complement strand
ATCTTGAACGGGCCCATCGCCATGCCGAACTTTTGCATGGCGCCGTCGATTTGCTGCACGGACGCACCTTCTTCGAGCAACAACTGCGCTTCGTTTCCGTACTTGTTGATCATGCGGTTGCCGATGAAGCCATCGCACACGCCGGAAACGACCGCGGTTTTCTTGATCGTTTTCGCCAGCTTCATCATCGTAGCGAGTACGTCCGGTGCGGTCTTTGCTCCGCGCACGACTTCGAGCAGCTTCATGACATTGGCCGGGCTGAAGAAGTGTGCGCCGACCACATCCTGGGGCCGCTTGGTAAATGCGGCGATCTTGTTCAGATCGAGGGTGGAAGTGTTGCTGGCGAGAATCGCGCCTTGTTTACACACGGCGTCGAGCTTTTCGAAGACCGCCTGCTTGACGCCGAGATCTTCGAACACCGCTTCAATCACCAGATCCACACCGCTCATATCATCGTAAGAGAGCGTGGGCTTTAGCAAGGCTGCGCGTTGCTGCGCCTTTTCCGGCTTCAATTTCCCCTTGGCGACCTGGCCTTCATAAATTTTTGTAATTGACGCGACGCCGCGATCCAATGCTTCCTGCTTGGTTTCCAGCATGACCACAGGAATACCCGCGTTCAGGAAATTGATGGCAATACCCGAACCCATCGTGCCTGCGCCGATCACACCGACTGACTTGATCTCACGCGTGCCGGTGTCTTTCGGCAAATCAGCGATCTTGCTGGCGAGTCGTTCAGAGAAGAACAAGTGGCGCAACGCTTTGGATTCATCGCCCATCAGCAATTGCGCAAACAGATCGCGTTCGACCTTGAGGCCTGCGTCGAAGTTCGGCAGCATTGAGGCTTGAACCGCTTCGAGACATTTCAATGGAGCAGGGTAGCCCTTCGACATCGCGCCAACCATATTGCGTGCAAACAGAAAATAAGCGTCGGGTTTGGCATGCCGCACCTTCAGGTCGCGCACGCGTTTCAATGGTTTGGCGTCTGCGATTACCAGCTTGGCGAATGCAAGCGCACCGTCGATCAAACTGCCCTCGGCAAATTGATCAAAAAGGGGTGAGCCTTTGAATTGCTCCGCAGGAACGATCGCACCGGATACGATCATGTTCAAGGCGGCCTCAAGACCGATCAAGCGCGGCAGGCGCTGGGTGCCACCCGCCCCGGGAATCAAGCCCAGCTTCACTTCCGGCAGGGCAACCTGCGTGCCAGCAAGGACGAGGCGAAAGTGACAGCCCAGCGCTAATTCCAATCCGCCGCCCATGCAGTTGCCGCTGATCGCGGCGATCACCGGCTTGGTGGCGTTTTCGACGACATCGATCACGGACGGTAGCGATGGCTCGGCCGACATTGCGGGTTTGCCGAATTCGCTGATATCAGCGCCAGCTGAGAACCCGACGTCGTTACCAATGAGCACCACTGCCGAAATGGCCGCGTCTGCTTCGGCGCGCTCAATGCCCATGACGATGCCACTGCGTACTGCGTGACTCAAGCCGTTTACCGGCGGGTTGTTGAATGCGATAACCGCAATCGCCCCGTGGGCCTGATACTGAATGACTTCTTGACTCATGTTTTCCTCGACGATTTCAGCAGGTGAACGGACGTGCAAATATGTTGGCATGAAAAGTGACACTTTATACCGGGAACGCTGGTGACGCCTAGCCGGTGACGCATCATGTTTCCCGCTGGTGTACAGGCGAAACGACGCGGCAGCTACCTTTAAACGCGCTTTCGCGCTCGATATAGCCGGCCTTTCGGCGAAAGCACAAACAGTCTGCCCTTGAGCAATTGCAGCCAGGCGGTTGGGTACATTGCGAAGTTCGCTCGTTGACCCAGTCGGATAAGCCGCCAGGCGTCCTCAACTGTGTGGCTGGCAGTGGCGAACAGCGCAAGGCAATCAACGCGACCGTATCATTTATTGCTTGCTTTGGTATGCCAGCGGACAAGTCATGAAACAACCGGCCGCACCTTATAAACCGAATACGGCGGCTTACTTTGGCATTCCTTCAATAGCAGAAAAACGAAATTTTCGGTCTCTGTCTCCAGGTTCGGTCTGATTTGGTTGATCTGGCACACGGCAGTTCATGTTGTCGATCCCATTTGCGAATCAATCCAGCGCATGTTTTTTTGATAATTTGCTTTGCATGGCCGCTGGACTTGCCACGTATGGTGACGAAACTCTTCGTGAATTTCGGCTATCGACCCACAAGGGACATTGGCACTGCTCCTGACCGGTCATTCAAAAAGGGCTTAGCGGCCGTTTAGATGAACAACATCGGTCGGGAAGCGGGTGTTCGATATCGCGCATTTTATGGCTGGGAGGCGCGACGGATGGCGATCTTGGTAAATAGAGTTCGCCATCAACAAATAATCGAATCTGGATCCATCAGGAAGCGCGCGAACATGGCACCTTTAAGCTTAGCGGCCTTCCACTGCTGCACGAAATTCTCTGAGCAAAATAAACAGAAGCTAGGGTCTTCGGGTACAACGAAAAGGTCTGAGCCGTCCCAACGGTTTTCATCAAAAACAGGGCGCTTGATTACGCCGATTTTGCCCTTGTAGAATCCGCCGGTCGGCGAGGCAACCGTTTTGGCTACGTCCAGACAGTCTACAAAATTTAACACCCATATCTGTTTGAAGTCTTCGTCTTCGCGACCGATTATGGTGGTTGGACTGATCACGAGCCTCCCGCGTGAGGCCGATTCAAAAAGCGTCAACGCCGCAGGTCGAACGAAGAGGCCGTTAGCGCTTCTGTGGAGGTCACCTCGTTTTCCCGGCTTACGCGGAGGCTCGCCTAGGTACTCTTCAAGTAGAATTTCTTGGTCTCGGTTGGGGCCGACAACCCTTGAGTCAATGAGCGCAGCTAGTCCGCCGTTTAGTGGCTCGCTTCGATGTTTCGGTTTGAATAGATCTAATAATTTCCAGTTGCGTTTGTCAGCACCCTCCGCCACCTCGGGAGAACAATAGCCTGCGAAATCCTGCCGTGCATTGACTTCAAAAAAGTTCATAGCGCACCTCGCCCATTCAAGATGAATTCTCCCCTCGTCGAGTATGGGAATTTCAAACGTCATTTTTTATGATTAGTCACTGCAGTGCCTTTGCCGCGAGATGCCGCCCAATTGCCCACGGACAACCGCGGACCTTCGCAGTTTCCATGAAACGTGGTTTGTTCCTTATGATTCATTAACCCTTTAACATTTCAAAGGAAAACATCGGATCTTCCCGTCTTAAGTCGTTAAGCATTCTTTCCGAGAGCCAAATCCTCTTGTAATGATCTCGCGTACGCTCGATTTTCTCGGGGGTCGGCTTACGGTGCTTCCAATTCAGCCCACCCTGTCTGAAAGCTTTGTCGAGAGGAATCTCCAGAGCATTCATGACTTGATCGTAGTCTTCCCAATAGACGGTTCCGTTCTTGCTGGGAAGGTGAAGACTTATCTCCCCAGGCTCCCGGTCCTCACATTCGAGCATAGCAAGTCGATTTCGGTTAAGTTCTAAAAAGAAGTATTGGCAAGGGCCTGCGCCACCGTTGTACTTGTCGGTCGCGGGCTTTGCTCTGAAAACCTGTAAGGCCCTTTCAAAACTGTACGGGGAATTTGAAACGTTGCTGGCGTCGATCGCCCGCACTTTATTGGCGGGAACCCAGCGTGGCAACTCATTCTCGCGGAGGTTTGCTCCGACCCACGGTTGCTTTGGCGGTAGAGGCGCCTTCTGAGTCCGATGAAGTTCAAGAGGCTGGGTGTTTGCGCGAATGGTAGCGGGTACGCGCTCCGCATCTCCCAAACAATTGTCATCCAAACACGCCCACTGCAATTTGCCGATCGCAGGATAACTCCAATAGTGCACTTTGCGGCCTGCAACCATCGCCGATCCGACGTACTTAACGCTGCCTGGC
>JANMZU010000527.1:0-8682 GCA_031383585.1 Betaproteobacteria bacterium | reverse complement strand
CCCCACACCGTGGTACGGATTCGGCCCGTTCAAGGCCGCCGGCGCTGCTGTCTACACGCGCACAGAGGCCTCAGGGATACGCAGTGCCGGCCATGAAGAGGACCAGTGGCGCGTCGGCGAGATCGTGTGCGGAGCGGTGTGGTGCGGGTCGTTAAAGCCGGTGATGCTTGCGTCAGCGTTGGAAGGTAAGACTGAGCGGGTCAGTGCAGGGCGGTGGATCTCTGTTTTGGTGGTTGGCTCGGCCGGAGCGCTAGAACAACCAGCGACTATAAGCGCTGTAATCAAAAAGAACAGCGAGGCTGCTCCGCTGGGCAGCACCCGGCGCAGAAAATCAGCAACAATGACACGCACATTGAGTCGGCGCCCTGCGATGAGATTGTCGTTAATGTTCACTCTGTTCTTGCGAAGATTTCGTGGCACTGCAACAAGAGTGAAAATGGCGTCTGCTCCATTTTTCTGAGCAGCCAACGACACATGGCGTAAGTGAGCAGAGGCCGCAAGGACATGGACAATGTAGGATCAGGACAAGCTTTTCGGTTTCTGGACATACACCAGCATCGGCGCGGCTCCTGGCCCGAAAGTGTCTGGAGATGACCGTGGATATTCAGGTTTGCAGGTAAACTTGTGCTCGGCTGCTTTAGTTGAAGCGGCGTTGGCGAAAGTCTAACCAGGCTGGTTTTGCATCGTGCAATCCGTCGGCTATGATTTCACAACGGCACATTGCGATACCATTGCCGCACAGGAAAAAAGGGGATTCATATGCATGTCTTGATCGGCCTGCTGCTCGTGGCGGTGGTGGGCTACTTCGTCTACCGTACTTTTCTTGTCCCCTCCGTCAGTGTCGATACGGCACCAGCCGCCCGCAGCCGGCGTGGCTTTGCATTCCTGTCCAATGGCCTGCTGTTTCAGCGTGTCAATGGAGAGGTGAAACAGGTCCAGAGCAACTATGTGCAGGAAGCAGTTGCGCGCCGCGAGCGGGCGCGTGACCGGCATAGCTGGAAAGAAGGCACCAGCTTCCAGATCGGCGCTGGCGGCAGGAACCGAAGTTTCGAGCCAGGCGACAAGCCGATCCAGGTAACCTCCGCCGTGTTTGAACCCAGCGGTGATTTGCTGTACTTCCTCACGGACGAAAATGTCGGCGGATTGTTCCGACAGGAGAAATCCACAGGCCACGAATTGCGGTTACTGCTGAAACAGAACCTGCACCTGAGTGATCTCACGCTCCCACCCGACGGCACCACGTTGGCCGCCTGCTCACATCATTCGGGTGGTATTACCAACATCATCCTTGTGCAAAACGACGGCAATTCACTTCGCGAGGTTACCGGCGGCGATACGGTCGATTCCGCCCCGGCGTGGATTCCTGGTGTGGCCAACCGGCTGCTGTTCCAGTCCGCCGGGCTGGCGCGTGACGCCAATGGTTACATCATCGCGCAAGGGCGTGCCAGTATCCAGAAGCTCGATATGGAATCGGGCAGCGTAACCCCCATCCTCGACGAGCCCGCCTTTGATTTCTTGAAGCCGCGTGTGTGTCCCGCCGGCAACCTCCACTACATTCGCCGCCCCTATGAGGCACCCGCCTACGGCATGGGCTCCGCGTTGACGGACACACTGTTCTTTCCGTTCCGCCTGCTGCGCGCGCTGTTTCATTTCCTCAACTTTTTCTCGCTGATGTATTCGCGCAAGCCGCTGACCAGCGCATCGGGTCCTGCGATGAACGCCGACATCAAGGACATTCTGTTGCAGGGCCGCCGCGTCGACGCCGAAAAAGCCATGCGCAGTGCACGTACCGTACAGGGTGTGCCCTCGCTGGTGCCGGATAACTGGGAACTGGTTCGCCGCGACGCCAACGGCAATGAAAAAGTGCTGGCGACCAATGTCGCTTCCTACGACATCAGTCCGGATGGAACCATTGTCTATTCCAATGGGCGCGGCGTATTTGTGATCGAGCGCGACGGTGGGTTGCGATTGGCGGTGACCGACGAGCTGGTGGCGGATGTAGTGGCGGCAGCGGCGTAGCAGCGCGTGGCTGGCCGAGCCTGCCGTCGGTACTGAGCGCATTGATGGATGTTTCGGGCGCGAAGAACCATTGTGGCGCGCCGTCCGGTCCGCAGACAAACCTGGTGTGGAACGCGATGTCGTCCTGTTGCACGACATTCACGGCCCAGTCCGATTCCTGCGGGTGGCAACAAAGGTCAGTCACTGTATTGGCCGACGCGCGGAGGTTGTTGAGGCAAAGAGTTGCCGCCAGGGCCGCCGCCGATTGTTTTAGCCTGTGCATGTTGTACACCCGAAAAATGCATCGTGCCCGCTTTCTTTTCCCTGGCCCTGAGCAATTAACCACACTGGAACGCATCAAGCACGGCGAAGGCTTTTCGCTGCCCACAACGACGCAGACCGAGACCAACATCGACGGTGCGTGCATCGGCCGCTCACGAAAGGCGTCCAGTTGGGCGTCAGCCTGCTGGCTGTTTGGCACGATAAATCGTCGGATCCGCATCATCGGCGGCGGACAAAGCGCTTTGTAACCGCCACCTGGAAAGTGCTGGGTAGATCCCGGCGCGAATCATAGAGGCCGAGGATGCGGGCGCTCGTTCTGATGCTCGCGGTTCGCGGAGAATTGTGGCTTCGTGTTACGTCCCGCATTAATTTAGATTCGACGCCCCAATCTGGATGAGGTGGTTGATCGGGGCGTGTCTTGGGTATTTCGAGGAAGAACACGTCCCTCAAGTAGCTTGGGAAGAAGCGCTACGAATCATCTGCGGGTGGGTGCCACCACGGTCGATCCATGCAGGTGAATGTTGAGGTTGGCGGCCGAGCCGAAGCGCTGGATGAGCGTAACAGCACCGATGGCGGCCTGATCGCGCTTAATGCCGGTCTGGTCAATGGGTGTGGATTGATTTGAGGAAATTTAAGATGGGGATGCAGAGACGATCGCGAAATTGAAACTTTATGGATCGACAGGCGGCTAGGCGCTGCTCATATCAGGCAAAAGCGACGCACCTTGGTGTCCCGTCTTTCTTCCACTTGAATCTACAGCCAAGTATGGCAAGCCTAACGCATCCAGCCAAGCAAGCCCCGCCGTTTTGCCCTTGAGCATCGCAATAGTGGTGGCGCTGCCCGCGACCAAGCAGGTGGGAGCAAGCACAGTGATCGATTGAAAGCCATCCTCCACCGGCCAGCCAGTTTTCGGATTGAGAATGTGGCAATAGCGCTTGCCGTCAACTTCGATGAACCGTTCATAGTCGCCGCTGGTAGCGATCGCCCCCGCTACTAATGAAACAGTTGTGTGCGTCGTGCCGACGGCACGCGGATGACGGATGCCTACCCCCCAAGGCCGACCGTCTGCGTGCGGCCCCAGCGCCATCATATCGCCACCCAAATTGATCATCGCATTGGCAATGCCATAGCTCGCCAACACAGACGCCGCACGGTCAACTGCGTACTCTTTACCGAAGCCGCCAAAATCGATCTCCATTCCCGCGTGTGGAAGCCGGATGGAATCGGCATCGCGCTCAACTTTATCCCAACCTACAAGGCCAAGAACGGCGTCAATGCTTGCTCTTGAAGGTACATCAGTGGCCTTGAAATTCCATGCCCGGCGTAATACGCCTGAACTGATATCGAACAAGCCTTCGCTCTGCTGATAGCAGGTATGCGCATAATTGAGGAGGCTGATGGTTTCGGTGTCAAGCGTGGCCGGTGGGCCGCCCGCTGTGCGATTGATGTTGGACACGACGGAGTCAGCCAAATAGCGCGAATACTTTGCTTCGATGCGCCTTACCTCGCTGATGGCCGCGTTTGCAGCCGCTATACCTTGTTTTTTGTCGACGGCGTAGAGGTTTAGTTCGTTGTCGCATGCCATCGCTCGAAATGAATGGCGATAAAGCACCAGGGGTGTAATCAATGGTCGCGGCGTTAGACGTTGTCGCATCGGTCACGCCAAAGGCGTCTTCGCTTAAAACGTGTGCGTAACGCCGACGGACAACAAATTGGCACGATAGGGCACAAACGCGGAACTGCCACCCCCGCCAAACTTCCAACTCGACCTCTGTTGGTAATTTGAGTAGGTAATATCGATATTCGTACCTTGACCAAACAAATAGATAAGCTTCAACGACGGCTCCAAGCCGCCGAAACTTGCCAAACGCTGGTCGCTTGAAGTCGTTAGCGGCGGTGGTCCAGACGGCGACTGGGCGCGATAAAAATCTGCCTGACCCTGCGAGTAATAGCGCAACCCTCCCTCGATCTTCCAATGTTCGCTCAAGGTTTGTAACCAGCTTGCAGCCGTGGTGTGAGCGCGCACACCCCAATCGTCGCGATAATAACGATACTCTGCCGAGAAAATAGAACCTAAAGAAGGCAACGCCCGCTTGTAGCGGGTCAGCCAGGCAAACTGGTTGCGCTGGTCGGGGCGCATGTCACGGGAAATGCGGAACGGCCCACTATTGAAAAAAGTTACGGTAAGTTTATATGGATCGTTGAAATAGCCGCGACCGGCGGTAACGACGAAATTACTTTGAACAAGCGAGTGTCTATCGATGATCTGCGTGATGCCCAGCAAATATTCTTCTGAGACACGCTTTTCGTCAAGACTGGGATTGGTGACCGACAGGATACGGTCCTTCGATTTACCGTAGCCCCAGGCGACGGTGGTATTTTTTTCGTTGAAGTCGAACGTGCCATCGATACTGAACGCCTGCGATGAATAGTCCTTTTCGTAGGAAATCGTACGGCTCAAGCCCAAAGTCGCGTTGTCGAACCGGCGCATGACTCTTCCGCTCGCGGCAGTTCGACGGTCCACAATGGAAGCGCCTGTAAGGGTCTCGACCGGCGTTCCGGTACGGTTGGAAACAATGATCGGTGAAGCACCTGAGAGGGCGTCGATGGTGCGGCTACCCGAGAGCTCCCACTTGTCAGCTACTGGCAGGCGCAGCCAAAACATCGGCTCGCGAATATGCATGCGGCCCGGTTCACGGTAATCGAGCGTGCGAAATCCGACGGCTCCACCAGAAAGTTCATTCCACTCAAACGCCTTTGCGTCTATGGAAATTGCGGCGATCGGCAGAGCGAGAGCGGCCGACATGAGGGCAAATAGTGCGCCTGAATCGGACGCCTCACTTGCAGCCACAACCACCACCACCAATGGCGCGCCCACCCGAGGCAGCTTCCTTGCTCGTATAAGCATGGTCGGCAAGAGCTGCAATACTGGGGTCAGATTCCCACTGCATTTCATCTTTTGCCAAGGTGCCTCGCTGCGTAAGTGAAACGTGCGAGCAACCGGAAATCAGGCCAATGGCGATAACCAATACCCAACAAGATCTGATTTTCATATCCAAGCGCCGCTTTAAGGTGACTAGTTTGGTGTCGCCACATCCATTGACCGAACAATTCAAGGTGCCGTTTTATTTATCCGCCATTTCGTCTTTCACCAGCCTCGGCTGCGTTAGTACGGTTGCCGGACAATATTCTTCGACTGGGTAAGCCCATTTACGGTGTAGGTCATGACTGCAGTGGCCTGATCACTAAAGTTTATGGCCATCGATCCGACCTTTATCGCTTTAAAGAGGGCCGGATTGTAGGTGGCACCTAGCCACGGGGAGCTGACGGTGGTGTATATGTCGCCGGTGAATGTGGTCCCCACCCATGTGCCGCCCGGCACGGCGAAAAACACCGCCTTCCCGCTTGAATCATAGGTATACCAGACCGGGAAAAGGACCCTGCCCTGCTGGGCAATGTTCATACCCCAGCCATCTTCCTGGCTGCCAGCCCACCACAAATCATTGACCAGCAATTTAGGCTGTCCATCATCGAGCGCAAATAACTGTCGTTCAATCTTCTTGGAACCACTGATACCGTTAATAGTAAAGGTAAGCGTCGCATTACCCGCGCCGGTATAAGTTACGGTTGCCGTGCCGACTGACGGGTTGATTTTGAACTGGTCCTTGCTATAGGCATTGAACGGCGCAGAGGTAGGCAGATAGACCAGGCCTGTATATGCCGTTTGTGCGGCATTCCAGCTGCCCCCGGGAATGACGTACCAAAGTGGTTTTCCTGCAGAGTCGTACGCATAGATGACGATAAACTGGACATTCCCATGCTGTGTGATTGACAAGCCCCAACCGTCCTCGACGACTCCAGCCCACCACATGTCTGTGTAGTCCAGTGGACCAGCGCCAAGCGTATTGACGGTCAAAATCGCTTGTTCAGAAACGCCGCCAACTCCCGCCGAATGCGCAATTGTGTAATCGTGTTTGCCAGCACGGATCGCGTTTACCCTGCAGCTCGCGACGCCTGAAGTCGTAGCACCCGGTAATGCCAACACCGGCAGCGACGCGCACCCGGACAACGCGGTGCCGTTTTCGCTAAACGTAATGGTACTAGAGGACGCGCGGCTTGCAGTGTGCGCGCTTAGCAGGACGTTGGTTCCCACCACTGGGGTCACCTGACTTGCGACACCGCTCAATGTAGAGGTCGTCACGACAGCGGTCGGGTTGGCAATGTAGGCGACGATGTTATTAATTTCGGTGTTGTTAAAAGCACCATTCAAAAATCGCATACTACCCACGCTGTTGAAAGCGGACTGCAGCTTCGCGGGGTCATTGGCTGCTCTCCTTGCGTTGCCGTCGGGAACCTCGCCGTGGCACGACGCGCAAGATTCGCAGTACAACCTTTGTCCGGGAGGAGCGTTCGCGGGGATCGGCGAGCAGTTTCCTGCCTGCACATCGACCGAGCAGAAGATTGCAAGCATCAGGGTGAAACCATATACGAAGCTAACAGGTGATTTCATTGCCACACCATCTTTATCAAGTTCATGAAAACGATCATATCTGAATTGCCACCACAGAGTGGTAAAGCAACAGGGTATTGCGCTAGAACAGACTGAATTAGAAATGTAATCAACACCTATTACTATTTTATTATTGTGACCAAATATTTCGGTCGGCGAGGCCCGCCAAAATCTTCCCCTGCACGCCGCCAAAGCCACCATTACTCATCACCAGAATCTGGTCCCCAGACTGAAGCATTACAACGATGTCGTTAACCATAGCGTCGAGATCTTCGAATACACAAGTCCGGGTACCGATGGGTTCACGAAACACGAAACATGGGGTCAGTTCTAACATTCTTACATCTCTCACCAACAAACCCTCATGTTTCCGTACCGCTCTGCTCACCGTCATGTAATGCACCGAAAACTGCGTGGTAATGATTGGTCATCTGGCACTACGCATGCACCACCTAATTGAAGCGCTCACAAACCAAACCCAGCGCGCTCATCCACATCTGACGATCTTCATCGTCCAGAAAAATATCCTCGCGCCGATCCCCACGCGCGGTAACGTGATACACAGCGCCAGCAAACTTAAGCCATAAAGGTCTTGCCACTCTGGGAGCGTATCAGAAAAACAAAATGTTGGAGTGTTAGAACTGACCCTATATTTGATCGTTTGATATTTGATCGGACCCTATATTTGATCGCGCAACGGACGATTCCATGCTCTGCTACCGGCAGCCCGAATATGGGTAGATAGCGCCGCTGGAAAGGCAATACTTGAACGGCACCAAAATGCACACTGACTTTTGCGGGTCGACCTCGGGCGCACCAGGAGAGAACTTGACACGCCTTGCCCCTGTGATGGCAGCGTCGCCAAAAATCTTGTTCGGTATGGAATATAAAACCGTCGTTTGCAGCACCTCGCCCTGATGGTTGGCGCTAAATAACAGCTCCGTTGATCCTTCCATTCCCGCGCGGCGCGCACCGACCGGATACTCCGGCTTTGGCCTGCTAATAAATACCCGTGGCGTCGGTCGGGGTTTGGCATCAGGCGCGACACTGACTTGCTGCCTTTTCGGTGTCGATACTGACACGCTCGGGACACCATTCTTTTCCTCAAACCAAACCAGCAAGACGCCATTGCTGGCAACAGGCGCACACGCTTTTGAGTCGACCGCCGGGCGAAAGCGCCACAGACCCAGTACTTCTTTTATTGAGTTGATGAATTTCTCATTGCCCTCAATCGGTGAGAATTCTGCTGCATCGAGTGACCCGGCCGCATTGACGGAACCACTGACACGTATCTCAACCGGCAATACGTCGGAAGGATCACGTTTGGGAAACTCAGGTGTGACGACCAGTATCGGCCGGAAATATTTGTCCTCCTCCTGAAGTGGGCGCGGCTCCGATTGTGCCAAGGTCAGGGACGATATGGCCGCTAGCAACAGGAATAAATAGATACTAAAAATGGACATGGCTTAGTGTTCAAGTTGAATTGAGGTTCTGGCGGCACGGTGAGTCAGTCGCCATATTCGGCGAAACCGTCCAGAAGCGGCCCCGCACTTTACCATTCATGAGCTCCGCGGGTTGGAGCCGGCTAGTTTTCGGGCGCGGAGTCAAATTGCCCTTGAAAAGGGTATAGGAATTTCAAACGCCCTTTTTCACGATTCGTCACTGTATCCGCCGACTGCGGGCGGTCAACCAGTCGGCGGCACGGTGAATCCGCAGTGAATCTACACCGTTTTCCCATCCTCGCAGGCAATTTCCGCACTCAGCGCGCCTGATTTCCGCGCCATCTGAGCGATTGCCCGAGCGCAGACCTAGCACCTCCCCCGTCCCTCTCAAAATCCAGTCCGGTTATACCCCTTAAGCCGCCTGAAGCAGATCCAGCCGCACCGCAGGCG
>JANMZU010000501.1:0-2223 GCA_031383585.1 Betaproteobacteria bacterium | reverse complement strand
GTTATGAGGCGTTAAGCTGGTACGGACTGTGGGCACCGGCAAAAACGGCGGCAGAAATCGTGCAAAAACTCAATGCCGAAACCAACAAGGCGCTCGCGAGCGACATGAAGGATCGTCTGCTGGGCAACGGCCTCATCATCGAAGCCGGCAGCCCGGATGACTTCGCAAAATTCCAGCGCGACGACACGGCACGCTCGATGAGGATCATCAACGAGGGCGGCATCAAGTTTGAGTGATGTGCCGTCATTTCAGAAGCACGCGGTTGTCACCGGCAGCAGTTCCGGCATTGGTCGCGCCATCGCGCAAGCCTTGCTGGAGGCGGGCTGGCGCGTGACTGGGTTAGATCGTGCACCACCCACGCTTGCGCATGCAGCGTTTGACAGTGTGGCAGTCGACTTAACCAATGGCGACGCGATCAGCGGCGCGGCAAGAGCCGTCGCCGACCTTGACGCGCTCGTTCATGCAGCAGGCGTTTTGCGCGTCGGCCACGTCGGCGCGCTCGACCACGAGGCCGGCGCGCTGATGTGGAAGTTGCACGTCGACGCAGCCACGTATCTCGCCGACGCGCTCATTCCAAACATGGCGGCAGGCGGCAACGGTCGCGTGGTGTTGATCGGCAGTCGTGTTGCGTCCGGCATGGCCGGTCGCAGTCAATATGCAGCCACCAAAGCCGCGCTGATCGCACTTGCACGAAGCTGGGCCGCAGAGGTCGCGCCAAGCGGTGTGACGGTCAACGTCGTGTCGCCCGCCGCCACCGCCACCTCCATGCTCGAAGACCCGAATCGCGCTAGTGCCGCGCCGAAATTGCCGCCGATCGGGCGACTGATTCAACCGGAAGAGGTGGCCGCACTGTCACGTTTTTACTCTCACCGCAAGCAGCCGCGATCACCGGACAAGATATTCAAATTTGCGGCGGTTCATCGCTCAACAGGTAAATAAGTAGCCGCGATGAAGCACAGCGGAATCGCGGACTTTTAGAGTGCGCGTTCCTCGATTCCGCTACGCTGCATCGAGGCTACTAAGACTCGCCAAGAACTAAATCAAGCATCATGAAAATCACCCAAATCCTCGAATCCACACGCCCGATCAAATCGGCGATCCGCAACGCCTACATTGACTTCAGCAAGATGACGCTGAGCCTGGTTGCTGTCGTCACCGACGTGATCCGCGATGGCAAGCCGGTGATCGGTTACGGCTTTAATTCCAACGGTCGCTATGGGCAGGGCAACTTGATGCGCGAGCGTTTCATCCCGCGCGTTCACGAAGCGGTGCCTGAATCGCTGATCAATGACGAAGGCACGAACCTCGATCCGCACAAAATCTGGGCCTGCATGATGACCAACGAGAAGCCCGGCGGGCACGGCGAGCGCTCGGTCGCGGTCGGCACGATTGACATGGCGGTGTGGGATGCGACCGCCAAAATTGCCAACCTGCCGCTACATGAACTGCTCGCGCAACGCTACGGCAACGTCGTGGCCAATCCGCGCGTTTTTGTATATGCAGCGGGCGGTTACTACCATCCCGGCAAAGGGCTCGACGGCTTGCGCGGCGAGATGCAGGGCTATCTGGATCGTGGCTATTCCGTGGTCAAAATGAAGATCGGTGGTGCACCACTTAAAGACGATGTTGAACGCATCGAAGCGGTGCTGAAAATGCTCAAACCGGGGCAGCAATTAGCGGTCGATGCCAACGGTCGTTTCGATCTCAAGACCGCCGTCGAGTACGGCAAAGCGATGGCGCAGTATCCGTTGTTTTGGTACGAAGAGGCAGGCGATCCGCTCGACTACGAATTGCAGGCACGCCTCGGTGAGAGCTACGCCGGGCCGCTCGCAACGGGCGAAAATTTGTTCTCGATGCAAGACGCGCGGAACCTCATCCGTCACGGCGGCATGCGAAAAGATCGCGACTGGTTGCAGTTCGATTGCGCGCTGAGCTACGGCCTCGTTGAATATCTGCGCACGCTTGAGATGCTCAAAGAATACGGCTGGTCACCCAGCCGTTGTGTGCCGCACGGTGGACACCAAATGTCGCTCGCGATTGCAGCAGGGTTAGGGCTCGGCGGCAACGAGTCGTACCCCGATTTGTTCCAGCCGTACGGCGGATTTCCGGATGGTGTGCGGGTAGAATATGGTTACGTGACGTTGCCGTCACTGCCGGGGATTGGCTTTGAAGGCAAGTCCGATTTGATTGCCGAGATGCACGCGCTGACCCAATAGTCCTTCC
>JANMZU010000483.1:0-1687 GCA_031383585.1 Betaproteobacteria bacterium | reverse complement strand
CGTAAGTCATCATATTGCTCTCGCCTCGGGCGGAGCCCGGCGGCCCCGTCCCTGTTTGTGATTTTGCGACCGTCGCGACACGTCAGTGCGGATGCCGGTGATGGATATCCGGGAAATGCGCATGACTGTGCTTGAGCGGCGCATGTTGGTGGGGATGTCCGTGCGGTTCTTTGCCATCCCACAAAAAGTCGTGCGCGTGCTGGTGGTGTTCGTCATGTGAGTGGTCATGGGTGTGATCCAACGGTTCATGCAGGTGATCGTGGCCGTGGCTTTCCGTCAGGTGCAACCATACACCCAGCGCCATCAATCCCGCTGCTATCCAGAATGCTGACGATGTCGTCTCGCCGAAGAAAGCGATGGCCACTGCTGCGCCAATGAAGGGGGCTGTAGAAAAATAGGCACCGGTGCGCGCCGTGCCGAGGCCCCGCAATGCCATCACGAACGAGACCAGGCTGATGCCGTATCCCACGAGACCCACCACCATCGCCAGCAGAACGGTATTGGTAGCGGGTAGCGAGGCGCCAAGCATGAACGCCAGCACGGTATTGAAGCCGCCCGCCACCA
This sequence comes from Betaproteobacteria bacterium, assembly GCA_031383585.1. Taxonomy (GTDB): domain Bacteria; phylum Pseudomonadota; class Gammaproteobacteria; order Burkholderiales; family Usitatibacteraceae; genus UKL13-2. Next base: position 1,123 of record JANMZU010000483.1, on the reverse strand, counting down.
GCCCCTTCACGGCGGCGATCAACAGCGCGTCGGAAGCAGCCACCTTGCGCGTGAGATTGTTATCGATGGCCCAGCAAAGACAAGCCGCCGCCACCGCGAGCGGGCCGGACCAGCCAGCCGCGGCATCGGCTCGGCCGCTCCACGACAACACCACGCCGCCTGCCACGATTGCAACCATGCCGAGCACGATGCGCCGGTCCGCGTTTTCCCGAAACACCATCCACGCGATTAGGGCAGTGAGCACGGCTTCGAGATTCAACAGTAACGATGCGGTGGCGCCGGATGTCGAGGTCAAGCCAATCATGAGCGCGGCCGGCCCGAGAATGCCGCCGAAGAACACCGCACCGAGCAACCAGGGCCACTCTGCGCGACTCAGGCCGGACGGTCGCCAGCGCCGATCACGAAACAGCCGCGCAAGGGACAACCCAAGACCACTGCCCAGATAAAGCAGGCCCGCCAGCAACACTGGCTGCAGTTCGCCGACCAGCGATTTGGCCAAGGGCGTGCTCGCGCCAAACAAAACAGCAGCGGCAAGTGCATGGAGAATGGCCAGGTTCATTAGTTTTTTTCTGTGTTGGTTGTGGTCGATTCAGTTTATCTCGAATGAAAGCTACGGCTTTTCGAAGGAACGCTAGCGCTGGCGCGGATTTTCAGACGTTTTGTGCCCGGAAGGCTCGCCAATGTTAGGCCTTTGCCATGCGTTCAAACCCTTAAGAATCTGTTGCCGCGACGACATCGTTTCACGACTTCACAAGCGATGCTGTCGCGGGATTGCCTGAATTGAAGCCTGCCACACCTCGCGCGCGCCTGCGCATCAGCAGGTAAACGGCGGGAACAACGAACATCGACAACAGCGGTGCCGTAATCATGCCGCCTACCATTGGCGAGGCGATACGCTGCATTACCTCGGAGCCGGTACCGGTGCCGATCATGATCGGAAACAGGCCGGCGAGAATCACCGCCACCGTCATCGCCTTCGGACGCACCCGTAGCACCGCACCTTCGCGAATCGCTTCCAGCAATGCACTGTGGTCATCGTGGCCCAATGCTATCTGCTTTTCCCAAGCGTGTTTCAGGTAGAGCAGCATGATCACGCCGAATTCAGCCGATACGCCAGCCAGCG
>JANMZU010000475.1:0-2615 GCA_031383585.1 Betaproteobacteria bacterium | reverse complement strand
GGCTTGCCGGTGCGCGTCAGCAGCCGCGTTCCCTTCACTGTTTCGCTAAGAAATTTAGTGACGAGGGTATTGGACATCCCCAGGGAGCCACCGCCCTTGTTGCGCAGATCGACGATCATGCCGGGCGTGTCCTTCATGGTGGTGATTGCCTGCAGAATGCCGCCTTCCATACTGCCGACGAAATTGGAAAAACGAACATAGGCAAAGCCGGATGGCAATACCCGATGGGTGAGTTCGGCTGGAGCACGAAATTTTCGGCGCTTCATCGTGGCGACAATTTCGCTGCCGTCCATCCGGGTGAAAGTCATGGCGATTACGGTATCCGGGTCGCCGGCGACGATCTTGCGTACTGCGCCGCGGGTACGTGCCCACGGCGTCGACGAATCACGCACTTCGGTCATCAGGCGCCGATAGAGCGCCAGCCCAGGTTCACCATCGATGGTTTTGATGGCCATGCCGGGACGAACACCCGCCCACCAGGGGTCGGATTCGCCATGCACGCTGGTTACAATGAGATCACCTTTCATTTCCAGGAATCCGAGCCCCAGCGAATGCGATTCCTGATTCCGCTGCTGTGTTACCTGCTTGGGCCCGTGCACGCGAGTATGCGAATCTTTCAGCTCGCCGGTCATCTTGTCGAGCAGCTCCCAATACCGGTCATCGCTGGGAGCATCCATGACCTGTGTCTCATACGCGACTCGCACCGCGCGCCAGTCCACGCCGTTCATTTTGGCGTCGTAGTATTTTTCGTTGACGGTCTTCCAGACCTCCTCAAATGCATCGCGTCTCCAGGCTTTTGAGTTCACATCGGGCACCGGGACGTTGGCCGAGGCATCGCTCGCCCGCGTCCTGCCGACAATGTTGTGCGGGTCGAGGACTGCGCAGGCATTTAGCAGCGTCAGAAGCAATAACAATATGGGGAGTCGCATGGTATTTTTTGTGGCCGTCGAATCGAGGAAGGCGTAGTTTATCGCGCGATCGCATCGCACTCCGTCGCGCACCGCCGCCAGTGGCGGGGGGATGCTTGTCCTATTGCGTATAAAATGCGTCGCACTCCAGCCGCCATCGTCAGGGACACTTATGAATGATGCTTTCTACCGTCATGTCGACAACACGTTGCAGCAGATTCGCGATGACGGATTTTTCAAGTCCGAGCGATTGATCGCAACGCCACAGCAGACAATGCTGCGGCTGGAATCAGGTGCGGAGGTAATCAATTTCTGCGCCAATAATTACCTCGGTCTTGCCGACGATGCGCGGCTGATTGCCGCAGCCAAGCAAGGGCTCGATGACTTCGGCTTCGGCATGGCATCGGTACGATTCATCTGCGGCACGCAGACCAGCCATCGCGACCTCGAGGCGGCGATTTCCCGCTTTCTGGGCACGCAGGACACCATCCTGTATGGCTCCTGCTTCGACGCCAATGGTGGCCTGTTTGAAACGCTCCTCGGTGAAGAGGATGCGGTCATCAGCGATGAGCTAAACCATGCCAGCATCATCGATGGCGTGCGTCTGTGCAAGGCAAAACGGTTCCGCTATCGCAACTGCGACATGGCCGATCTGGAGGCGCAATTGCAAGCCGCAGACGCGGCGGGAGCCCGCCACAAGTTGATCGCCACCGATGGCGTGTTTTCGATGGATGGCATCATCGCCAATCTGAAGGGCATTTGCGATCTGGCGGAAAAATACCACGCGCTGGTGATGGTCGATGATTCGCACGCTGTTGGTTTTGTGGGTGAGAACGGGCGGGGTACACCAGAGTTTTGCGGGGTGGCAGAGCGCATCGATATCTACACCGGCACGCTGGGCAAGGCCCTCGGCGGTGCGTCTGGCGGATATATCGCCGCGCGGCAGCAGGTGGTCGACTTGTTGCGGCAGCGTTCAAGGCCTTATTTGTTTTCCAATTCGCTTGCGCCGGCGATAGTTACTGCTTCGCTCGCCGTGTTGTCATTGCTTGATTCGGCAGAGGGCGCGGTACTGCGGCAAAAGGTGAATGCCAACGGCGCCCATTTCCGTCGTGAAATGGGCGCGCTAGGGTTCAATCTGGTACCCGGGGTGCATCCCATCGTCCCCGTCATGCTAGGCGACGCCGCGCTGGCCACGCGCATGGCTGAGGGCTTGCTTGAGGAGGGTATCTACGTGATCGGCTTCAGTTTCCCGGTCGTGCCCAAAGGCAAGGCGCGCATTCGCACACAGATGTCAGCCGCGCATTCGCCGGGGCAGATTGAGCGTGCGATCGCAGCGTTTGCCAAGGTCGGCCGCAAGCTCGGCGCGATAAATTAGTCTGACGAAGGGACTGGGACAACCATCATGAAAGCACTAGCCAAACTCGAACGCGCGCTTGGTCTGACGATGACCGACGTTAAAAAACCCGAGGTCGGGCATAACGACGTGATGATCAAGATAAAGAAGACGGCCATTTGCGGTACCGATATCCATATCTGGAAATGGGACGAGTGGGCACAGAAGACGATTCCGGTGCCGATGCATGTTGGCCATGAATACGTCGGTCATATCGTCGAGATGGGCCAGGAAGTGCGTGGATTCGAGATTGGCGACCGCGTATCAGGCGAGGGCCACATCACCTGCGGGCACTGCCGCAATTGCCGTGCGGG
>JANMZU010000474.1:0-3668 GCA_031383585.1 Betaproteobacteria bacterium | reverse complement strand
CGCTCATTCACCGTCAACCTGCTCGGTTACTTCCGGCCCTTCGTCGGACGTACGGTCGCTGATGCTTTGGCCCCCTTCCTGTTCGTCTTTCTCCTACCAACTCTTCAACTGCGCTCTTAGCCGGTTCACCGCCTGTGCGTGCAGCTGGCAAATCCTTGATTCCGTCACGCCCATCACCGCCGCGATCTCGCGGAAATTCAGGTCCTGTTCGTAATACAGCCCCATCAACTGCTTCTCGCGTTCCGGCAGGTCGTCGATGTTTTTGACCAGTTCATTCTTGAAGCGTTTGTCGTTAAGAATAGTGGCGGGGTCGCTCGCGGTATCAGCGACATGACGATCCAGGTAGCTGCCGCTTTCTTCGTCGTTGCCGTAGTCATCGAAGTAGAACAGTTGCAGCCCCTTGGCGTCTTGCAGGAGTTCCTGATACTGATCCAACGGAAGTTTCATTTCGCGCGCGACTTCGCTTTCAGTGGCGGCGCGGCCCAAACGATGCTCTAGCAGCGACATTACTTTCTGGATGGCGCGCTGGTTCTTGCGCACGCTGCGTGGCAGCCAGTCGTTGCTGCGCAGCTCGTCGAGCATGGCACCGCGGATGCGCTGGTTGGCGTAGGTCTCGAACTGCGTTCCCTGGCCTTCTTCATAGCGGCCGATGGCATCCATGAGGCCGATCATGCCAGCCTGCAGGATGTCGTCGTATTCGATGTTGGCGGGCAGCTTGGCTAACAGGTGGTGCGCAAGCCGTTTGACCATCGGTGCGTAGTGCCTGAGCTGGGCATCTTTGGAAAGTGTTCCCTGTGCGGTGTACATATCGTTGACTCCCTTGAGATCGGTATTCATATGCGTCGGTGCTGGCTGGCTGGCGGGTTCTGGTTCAATTGCTTATGCGTCTGTGAGTGCGTAGCGACCCAGACGCCAGGCCTGCATGGACTGCACCAGTTGTGAAATCTGTCTGGCGGCGTCGCTCGCGGCGGATGCGCCATAGACGGAACACTGACTGCGATCTGCAATCGCAAACGCGGTGTCGCGACTGATTGAGCCGCCGTATTCGATGCTGGCGCCAAGGAATTTCCGGGCAGTGGTGGCAAGGCGCTTGAAGGCCGCCAGGCCGTCGTTGGCGTTGTCAACGCGATTGACCAGCACGCGGAAGGCTAGCTGCTCATGATCGGCATGGGCACGCTTGATTTCAGTGTAGGTGGCGGTGAGCGCGTCGGCATCGGCGTTGGTAACAAACACCAGGTCGTCCTCGTTTCGCGTCATGGCGGCGACTTCGTGGGTGTGGCCGGTGAGGATGGCGATATCGAATGGCTCTTCAAGTCTGCGGAAGCCCAGAAAAAGTGCCTCGGGATCGCCAGCGGCGTCGATGTAATCCTTGAGACCCTTTTGCGCTTTCAGAATGTATGGGCCCTCGCTAGATTGGACTACGACGTCTTGAAATTCGCGATCTCCCGCCAGCAGGCTGGCGAGCTCCTTGGAGCGCGCAACACGGCCTTCTTCACGCGCATCCTTGATCCGCTTCTCGGAAGCAGGCAGGTTACGGTCTTCGGCGCTGGTTTCTTGATCTGACATGACTGGACAGTTGGTTTTGTATGTCAGTCATTATTCCGGGGGGCCGGAAAACTTAAGGCGGGAATACGTGGGGGAAATAGGGCTATTTCACGTTTACCTCAAACTCGCACGGCGTTGCGCCAATGCTGCACTGGCGCTCCAATCATCTGCCGCCGCGGTCTGGTCCCGGGCGGCAGCACGTTGAAGCTGCGCTGGAGAGACCTAGAATCCCAAACTCTCCAGCATCTCATCTACTTGCGACTGGTTCGTCACTACATCGCTTCTGCCCCCGGGCTTAACCACCGGCCCACTCAGCGAACGGCTCTCCAGCGCCGCTGCCCTCGCCCGTCTTTCCGGCGGCGTGGATTCCAGCAGCTGGGCCAGCAATTGCTCCTCGAGCGTCTGCGCCAGATCAATCACCTTGCAAATCACCTGCCCTGTCAAATCATGAAAATCCTGCGCCATCATGACTTCCGTCAAATGGCCGTTAGTGAGTTGCGTTGACATTGAGAGGCTGCCAAGGTATTCGCGGGTCTCGGCAATCAGCTCCTCGCCTTCGGGATTGGCAAGCAATTGCGCGGTCTTCCCTCTCCAGCGCGCTTTCAGTGCATCCGCGCCCAAGCTCAATTCCTCTTGCGTCGCCTGGGCGAGATCGACGGTATTCAATACTTTATTGGCCGACTCACCTGTCAGCCTGGCGATATAGGCCAACCGAGCGCGCGCATCCGGCAGTGAATCAGCCGCCGTCTCCAGTGTCTTGTCGTAGCCCAACTCGCGAAGGGCGTCATGCAGACGGCGGGTGATGACGCCGATGCGATGCAATACATCCGGGCCAGTGTCGGCATCCATATTCATATCCATCGGCATGCCCGGCGGCTTCTCTGCCCGGCTCGAAGTTGAAAGTTCAGTCACGTTCATCGCCCCCTCACTTAGCAGCGAATTTCTGGATGATCTTCTGGACTTTTTCCTCCAGAGTGGCCTTGGTGAAAGGCTTGACGATGTAGCCGTTGGCACCAGCTTGTGCGGCGGTGACGATGTCTTCCTTTTTAGCCTCGGCCGTCACCATGAGTGCCGGCAAAGACTTTAACGTTTCGTCAGCGCGAATCTGACGCAGGAGTTCGAAGCCGTTCATATTGGGCATGTTGATGTCGGAGACGACGAACTCGAAATTTCCGCCGCGCAACTTGGACAAAGCGGCGACGCCATCTTTTCGATTGGACGGATCCATCGGGTCTTGCGTATTGAGCGGAGCCGAAGCGGCCAAGCCGACCACGCGGAATATCTTGTCATCGGTCATGCCACCGGCGATCAGTTCGCGGCGCGAGGCATTGGCGCGATCCGCGGACAATTCCCAGTTTCCATAGCCACGTTGGCCGTTTTGGTAGGCGTACGCATCAGTGTGTCTGGACAGCGTGATCTTGTTATCAACTTCATTGAGCACGGTACCAATTTTTCCCAGCAGATCGCGCATATAGTCCTTGACTACAGCGCGACCGGTATCAAACATAGGGCGATTCTGTTCGTCGACGATCTGGATGCGCAGGCCGTCCTTGGTGACGTCAAGACGGATCTGATTGCGGAATTGTTTAAGGCGGGCGTCTTTGTCGAGCATCGCCTCCACGCTGCCCATCAGTTTAGCCATGCGCTCGGCATCGGTCTTGCGTAAATCCGCGCGCAAGGCTTTCAGGTTGATGCTGCGCTTTTCGGCCTCGATATCGCCTTTTTTCACCTGGCCGTTGGTGCGGGTCAGATCGGTGCCACCACCATTGAGTAAGCTGGAGCTATCGCCCGCACCAGAGGTGGTGATCGGCGGCTATTTCCGGATGGCGGCCGAACACGGCGCTCTCGCCGGAGGTCTCGATGTCGCGCTGGATGGACATCATGCCCTCCTTGCGAATCTTGGTGAGGATGTACATGAAGCCGCCAAGTAAGGAACCCACAACGACGAGGTAGCCAACGATGACGAGCATGAAACTGTTCTCCAGGAATGGAGCAAGAGAATGCGCGGGATATGAAGTGCTTACTGGAGAGGTTGTCGGCGAAGCTCTGGGAATCTTGAGGCGGGTCCGCGACAATTTGCGTGAGGCCGGAGCGCAGTGGCGGCGATGCCAAATCCCGTAAAG
>JANMZU010000377.1:0-1569 GCA_031383585.1 Betaproteobacteria bacterium | reverse complement strand
TGCGCAAACGGCCGATTTATCTTCACGGGCATTCCTCTTTCGATGTTAAAGCAAAACAGTAACAATGCTGCAAAGGTACTTGACACCATTGGGATTCTATCAAAAATGACCTCGCAAAATCATTTTCTGCATTGGGGGCGGCGTTCATCTGTCTCTGCGCATAATTCTCACCCGTCGTTCCGGCCACACTCCGACAAAATTGTTGCACCGCGCAATAACCGGCGCTATGATCGCTCTATTCCGGAATAGTCTTTCTGTATCAGCGTGTTGGGTGGCTTCATCGAGCGTCCCTTGCATGGAAAAACTGCGGGGCCAAAAACCCCTGCCGGTAACAGACCAAGTGTCGCGACACTAGTGTATTCGCCGGACATGCGCCGATTGAGGCTGCATTTGGTGTAATTTGTTACCACGTTTTCCCTCGGAGCCCTGCAATGTCCCCCGTCGTCACCCCCGGTGTAAGCCCTGAAGTCGCCGCCGCGCAACCAGCCGCACAAGGCCTTTATGACCCACGTTTTGAGCATGATGCCTGTGGTGTCGGCTTTGTCGCTCATGTAAAGGGCAAACGCTCACACTCGATTATCGAACAGGGCCTGAAGATTCTCGACAATCTCAGCCACCGTGGCGCGACTGGTTATGATCCATTACTCGGTGATGGTGCCGGCATACTCATTCAGCTACCGGATGCCCATCTACGTCGCGTTTGCGGCAAACAAGGCATGACCCTGCCTGCGCTCGGGCAATATGGTGTTGGCATGGTGTTTCTTCCCCGCGAACCGGCCTCGCGGATGGCGTGTGAGCAGGAAATCGAACGAGCAATCGATGCCGAGGGCCAGATATTGCTGGGGTGGCGTGATGTGCCGACCGACAATAACGGACTCTCTCAAGCGACAATCGCGGTTGAGCCTTTGATTCGGCAGGTGTTTGTCGCGCGCGGTGTCCGCCCGTCTGGCGCGGGCGCAATGACGCAGGACGACCTGGAACGCAAGCTTTACATCGTCCGCAAACGCTCCGGACACGCGATTCAGGCGCTGAAACTGCGGCACGGAAAAGAGTTCTATGTTTCTTCTTTTTCGACCCGCACCATGGTCTACAAGGGCATGCTGCTGGCTGATCAAGTTGGCAAATACTATCTCGATCTCCAAGACCCGGTGATGACCACCGCGCTGGCGTTGGTGCATCAGCGCTTCTCCACCAATACCTTCCCAACCTGGGATCTGTCGCATCCGTTCCGCATGATCGCGCACAACGGCGAAATCAATACCTTGCGCGGCAACGTGAACTGGATCCGTGCGCGGCAGCAATCGATCGCCTCACCGGTGTTGAAGGAAGACCTGAAAAAGATCTGGCCTCTTATATATGACGGCCAATCCGACTCTGCCAGTTTCGACAATTGCCTCGAAATGCTGGTGATGGGCGGTTACTCGCTCGCGCACGCGATGATGATGATGATTCCTGAAGCCTGGAGTGGTCACAAGCTGATGGATGAGGAACGCAAGGCCTTCTACGAGTACCACGCGACGCTGATGGAAGCCTGGGACGGCCCAGCGGCGATGGCGTTTACCGATGGCC
>JANMZU010000375.1:0-2193 GCA_031383585.1 Betaproteobacteria bacterium | reverse complement strand
TTTACCGGCAAGACCCTGCAATACGTTGAGCAATCAGTCGCGCATTGGGTGATGTCCACGGGCGCGCTGGCGGTCATGATCCCCAGCCCGGTGGGTGAAACGCAGCGCGGCGATGTCGCGCTGGACCACTACGCGCAATGGCTAGACGGGCTGGTGCTGGAGGGCGGCTCTGATGTGTGGCCGGGAAGCTATGGCGAAACGCCACTGCAGGAGAAATGGAGCGGCGACCGTATCCGTGATGAGTATGAAAGGGCCTTGGTTGCGGCCTTTGGTCGAGCTGGAAAGCCGGTGCTCGGTGTTTGCCGTGGCCTGCAACTGTTGAATGTGGCATTCGGCGGCACGCTCTATCAGGACATCGCCACACAGCGTGCCGATGCGCTCACGCATCGCGATGCCGGCTTGTATGACAAGAATTTCCACGACATCGAATTCGTCACTGGCAGTCACCTCGCTTCTCTCTATGCTAAGCCGTCTGCGCGGGTGAACAGCGTACATCACCAGGCAATCAAGGACCTGGCGCCCGGCTTTGTCATCGAGGCGCACGCCAGCGGCGATGGCGTGATCGAAGCGATCCGCCGCACGCCCCAGATCGGCGCCAGCTACGTCGCCGCCGTGCAATGGCATCCCGAGTTCCATCGGGCCGATCTGGGTACACTGGACGATGCCCCGATTCTGGAAGACTTCCTTAGCGCAGCACAGGCTGCGCGAATTACTTCAACCCTGATGTGAGCACCATGAACACACTAAAAGTTTTCAACCCGGCCAACGGGCAACATATTGTCGATGTACCTGCCGACGATGCCGAGAGTGTCGCGATCAAGGCGCTGAAGGCGCGCGCGGCGCAGCCGAAATGGGCGACGGTGCCACTGGCCGAGCGCAAGGCCTGCATCGTACGATTCCGCGCCTTGCTGGTGGAGCGCATTGATTCGCTCGCGCATACGCTGACCAGTGAAATGGGCAAGCCGATCAAGCAGGCGCGCAACGAACTCAACGGGCTGCTGGGCCGCATCGATTTTTTCCTGTCGAACGTGGAAGCCGTCATCGGCGTTGAAACCGTGATGGACGATGGCGGCATGACCGAGCGCATCAGCCATCATCCGCTAGGCTTAATCGCCAATATCTCGGCATGGAATTATCCTTATTTCGTCGGTGGCAATGTATTCGTGCCTGCGCTGCTGACCGGTAACGCGATCCTCTACAAGCCCTCCGAGTTCGCCACACTCACCGGCTGGCACATCGCGCGCCTGCTGCATGAAGCTGGTGTCCCCGGGGATGTGTTCATCCCCATTGTCGGGACAGGTGAAGCGGGCGCTGCAATACTGGAGCAAAGACTCGATGGTGTGTTCTTCACCGGCTCCTACGCCACCGGCGCGAAGATTGCCGCCACCGTCGGCCCACGCATGATCCGCATGCAGCTAGAGCTCGGCGGCAAAGACCCGACCTATGTGCGCGCCGACGCTGATGTGAAAGTCGCTGCAGAGTCGCTGGCCGATGGCGCCATGTACAACACCGGCCAAAGTTGCTGCTCCGTCGAACGCATTTACGTTCATGCCAGCGTCTACGATGAGTTTGTGGATGCCTTCATGGCCACGGTGCACGGCTTCAAGGTCGGTGATCCGCTGGACGAATCGACTTACATCGGCGCACTGACGCGCGCACCGCAACTCGATGTGCTCGAGGCACAAGTTGCTGACGCCGTCGCCAAAGGTGCGCGGCTGCTCACTGGCGGCAAACGTATACCGCAACCCGGCAACTGGTTCGAGCCAACCGTGCTGTTGGACGTAAATCACGACATGGAATTGATGCGCGAGGAGAGTTTCGGCCCGATTATCGGCATTCAAAAAGTGGCCAGCGACGATGAAGCTATCGCGCTGATGAACGACACCCGTTATGGCCTCACCGCTGGCGTGTTCACGCGCGACGGTGCAATCGCCGAAGCGCTGCTGGAGCGTGTCAATTCCGGATCGGTGTACTGGAACTGCTGCGACCGTGTCAGCCCGCGCCTGCCTTGGTCTGGTCATGCAGATTCCGGATTTGGCGTGACACTCTCAACCTACGGCATCCAGACCTTCACGCGCCCCAAAGCCTGGCACCTGCGTCAGCCATGAGCGCGCCCGCCGGCACCCGGCTGGCGCTATTTGATCTCGACAACACGCTACTAACGGGCGACACCGATGTGCTGTGGTGCGATTT
>JANMZU010000336.1:0-6526 GCA_031383585.1 Betaproteobacteria bacterium | reverse complement strand
TGCATACCGCGTTTGGATGGTGATTTCTTGTTTTGTTGAACTGCCATGGTATTTCTCCTTAATCAATTTCTCTAAATTCAAACACTAGTTATTTTTTCTTCCACTCCACCAATTTGGCGAAGGGGGATATCTGCTTACCTGTGCCGGCAGGCTCCTGAGCTGTCGTTGCGCGTTTGGTCGGTTTGTTGCTTACTGACTTCGCGCGTTCGTCGCTGCTGTTGTTTGTTTCCTCGCTGCGGACTGCATGTGCTGGCAAACTCAGTAGAATTTCTTCTTCCACTCTCTCGGCCACGTCCATGCTAACGCCGCAAACGATGAAATCCTCTCCTTCAGACTCCAATTCCAGAGGGGGCAAGTCTGATTCGTCTTTTACCACCACGAGCGAACTGGCAATATCCAACGGATAACGAACCGCCGCCAGGGTCACTGGATCAAATAACAACAGCCAACCCGAAATTATACACATAACTCTGCGCACTTGCTCACCCGACAGGCCGACCACCAGATTTCCAGTCAACGAATAGCTCACTTCGCCTTCGCTTCCAGCCAAAAAATCCGCCAACCCCGGCAAATCAACCGGCGAATATTTCCCCTTAACCGACTGTTTCAGGCGCGTAAAGCGGTCGATATTTATTGTGAGTGACATTTTTTAGCGCGAATTTTGGCCGAGCCGCATGATATGATTTTGCTGCTGAAATGTCAAAAAGTCATTGATTTTGAAGAAAAAAATAGTACTCGGCTCTACATCCAGCTATCGCGCGCAATTACTGGCTCGGCTCGGCCTACCATTCGTTAGCGCTAGCCCAGCAATCGATGAGACCGCACTGCCCGGTGAAATGCCCGCAGCTACTGCACTAAGGCTCGCAATTGCCAAAGCGCAAAGCCTACAGTCAACGTTTGAAAACGCGTTGGTGATTGGTGCCGATCAGGTTGCAGATTTGGGCGGCAAAGCAATTGGCAAGCCACTCACCAGACGTGCCGCGACCGAACAACTCCAACAAATGCGCGGCAACACCTTGCAGTTCCATAGCGGGATTGCGCTTCTGAACACGCAGACCGGTTGGCTCCAGAGCCGAAACGTGACAACGACAGTCAGGTACCGTGAATATTCACCCCGCGAAATAGAGAACTACCTGGATCGTGAAGACGCACTGGATTGCGCCGGCAGCGCAAAGGCAGAAGGATTGGGTATTTCGCTTATCGCATCGATGCAAAGTGATGACCCCAGTGCCATTATTGGTTTGCCACTGATCGCGCTCGTTGATATGTTGCAGGCGGAAGACGTTTTGGTGCTCGAATGAAAACGGGCACGCTTTATCTGATTCCTACAAATCTGTCTGAGCCGTTCAGTCCAAACCACATTCTGCCGACCCACGTGATAGAGATAGCGATCCGTTTGAATCACTATGTCGCCGAAAACGCCAAGTCAGCGCGCGCTTTTCTTAAGAGGGTCGGAATTGATCGCCCTTTAAAGACAGTATCGATCCGCGAGCTAAACAACCAAACACCTGAAACTGCGCTAGGTGAAATGATCTTGCCACTTATGGGGGGCGAAGACGTCGGACTGGTATCGGAAGCGGGCGCACCGGGTGTTGCTGACCCCGGCGCTCTACTTGTCGCGCTGGCCCATGCTCACGAAATATCTGTTGTGCCGCTAGTCGGGCCGTCGTCGATATTGCTGGGGCTGATGGCGTCCGGCCTAAACGGCCAGGTTTTTGCGTTTCACGGCTACTTGCCTCAGGAAAAGTCCGCCAGAGTCGCAGCGATTGCGGCGTTGGAGCGTGAATCTTCGCTGCGGTCAATGACGCAACTTTTCATCGAAACTCCATATCGCAATCAAGCGATGTTCGAGGACCTCATCGCAACTCTTGCGCCTCGAACGCATCTTTGCATAGCGCGCGACCTTACTGGGCGCAACGAATGCGTACAAACGAAATTGGTTGGCGAGTGGCGGCGGCGAACGACTGACATCGAGAAGCTACCGACGTTATTTCTATTTCTGGCGCATTCCTCAACGGGGACAATCCGCAAACCCGAACGACGCTGATCAGCTCGACGTCGCCGCTCGCGGGTCGTCGAAGACAGAAGTCGATGCAAGCAACGGAGCGAGATCCTCGGCCGACATCGGGACGCTAATGTAAAAGCCCTGACCAACTCGGCAGCCTTTCGCCCTCAGCAACGTAAGCTGACCGGCGGTCTCGATTCCCTCGGCAATGACGTCAAGGTCGAGACTCTTTGCCATACTGATAATGGCAACCACAATGGCTGTGTCGTCTGGATCGATAGTGATGTCACGAACGAAACTCTGATCAATTTTTAGCTTGCTGATCGGCAACCGCTTCAAGTAAGACAAGCTCGAATAGCCTGTGCCGAAGTCGTCAACGGCCAGTTGTATGCCCATACCGGCAATTTCATTCAGGCGGGCGATACTTCCCTCAGCCTGCCGCATAACCTGACTCTCGGTAATTTCCAATTCCAGCAAGGAGGGTTCGAGTTGAGTCTCCTCCAATATCGTCGCCAGTAACTCCACGAAGCCCTTGTCCGCGAGCTGACGAGCCGACAAATTGACTGCCATGCGGCGCCGCGGCATGCCAGCGTCTAGCCATTTTCGCGCTTGCCAGCAGGCCTCCCTGAGAACCCATTCGCCGATCTCACTGATCAAACCAGTTTCTTCTGCCAATGGAATAAACTCGCTTGGCATGATCGTGCCGCTCTCGGGAGATGACCACCTAACAAGCGCTTCCAGCGCGACGATTTCTCCAGAGTTGAGATCAATTTGCGGCTGGTACACCAGCGAGAAATTACTATTTTTCACGGCAGCACGAAGGTTCGACTCCATCGCTGCGCGGCGCTTGACCGCGATGTTCATCTGCGGCGTAAAGAACTGGTACGTGTTCTTGCCCTGCGCCTTGCCATGGAACATTGCCGTATCGGCATTCTTTAGAAGCGTCGGCGCATCGGTACCGTCGTCGGGATAAAGCGCAATACCGATTGAACCCGACACATGCTGGTCTGTGCCGCTGAGCGCGAATGCGGCGCGCAACGCCTCGAGAATTTTTTGCGCGACACGCGTTGCCCCGAGGTGCCCTTCCAACTGGTCGAGCAGAACAATGAACTCGTCCCCTCCCTGCCTGGCGATGGTGTCGTGTACACGCACTGAATCGATCAGTCGTCGCGCAATCTGCCGAAGCAGTTCGTCGCCCGTATCGTGTCCGAGCGTGTCATTGATATTCTTGAAATTGTCGATGTCGATGAACATCACCGCAAAGCGCTTGTCGGCGCGTTCAGCACGTCCGATCGCCTGCGATATTCGATCCTGCATCAGCGATCGATTTGGCAGGTCCGTCAGCGCGTCATGATACGCGAGGTGCTGAATTCGCTGCTGAATCGTTTTGCGATCAGATACGTCGCGCGTGTTCACAATGATCCCACGTACCTCTGGAATATCCAGGCAGTTTTTCCCAATCGACTCCAGCGTGCACCAGTTCCCGGCTTTGCTGCGAACTCTGAACTCAATGGGGTGCGACATCTTGCCTCGCGCGATCAGCACGTCAAACATGGCACGCATCGCCTTAACATCATCGCGATGAACGAGGTCGAACTGGCTACGGCCAATCATTTCACCAGGGTCATGACCAAGCAGATGCATCACGGACGGGCTTTGATAGACAATGACGCCTTGTGCATCCAGCACCGTTACGATGTCCATTGCACTTTCCGTCAATGCCTTGAAGCGCCCTTCAGAAGCCTCCAACGCCTGTGTGACATGCTTGAAATCAGTGAGGTCAGTAAGCACACCGATCACGCCGACGGGTTCACCTTTGGCATTTGTAAAGCGACTGATATGCCGAATGATGTGACGGTTGTTGCCGCCCCCGTCCGCGATAACGTCCTCGGCGACAATAGTTTCGCCACTGGCAAGCAGCTTGGCGTCCTCCAAAATCGCTGATTTCGCGTGTTCAGGTGAAAGCAGGTCTTCAGGGCCGCGGCCTATCCAGTCGTCACGTCGTTTGGTAAAAAAAGCCTCCCAGGCGCGATTAAAACCCAAATACTTGCCGCTCGCGCCCTTATAGAAAATTGGCGATGGAATCACTTCGAGCAATTCACGCGTGAAATGCAATTGCTCATCGAGTGCGCGCGTCGTTCGAATCGCATCCGTAATGTCAGACGCCGTTACAAGTATGCCGACGACTTCGTTCGCCGATCCGCGCAATGGCGCTGCCGACAGACTGATTTCTCGATGGTCACTTGCGCTCGCCGCCCAACTGATCGGGAGGTTGTGAACAGTTTCGCCTCGCAACACCTTTTCCCGGATCTCTACTGCAGCAGCCTGTGATTGAGCCCAAACCGGCGAAGGCCTGCCCAGAACAGCGGCCTCCTTGACGCCGAATATTTTTTCGGCGGCGGGATTCCACAGTGTCACTACACCATCTGGCGTCAGCGAGTAAATCGCCAGCGGTGAGGTCTTGACGATGGCGTTTAGCGATTCATTAACTACCGTCAATGCGATTTTTGAAGCGTGATAGTTGGATACATCCTCTATCGATCCCAGCGTGTACGCTGGCTTTCCCTCGACATCTTGCACCACCACACCCGAGCGTTGCGCCCAAAGCGTAGAACCGTCTTTTCGAATGTATCGTGTTTCGCGATTTATCGAAGCGACTGAACCTGGCGTTTCATTTGGCGGCACGCCCTCGCTGGCAGCGAGATCGTCTGGATGCACAATGTCACTGAACTTCTTACCAAGCAATTCTCCGGCTGAATAGCCCAACATCTCACAGAAACGCCGGTTTACGGCCAAAAAACGGCCGGCCGAATCCAACTGCGCTAGCCCGGTCCCAACCAGGTCAAAAGTTTCTCGAAACTTGCGCTCACTCGACGAGATTTGCAGGTCCCGATTTCGTACTGAGCTCGCCAGCCCACGTATCGTGAGACTCAATTGTTCTAGCTCCAGGAATTCGCGCCTGACACTGACTGCGTCGGCCAATTCATGAAAATCCCGCTGCTGCAACTCATGCGTAAGTCGGCCCAGTGGTTCAGTGATCCGCCGGGCAAAAAACACCCCAAGAAATGCGGCCACGACGACTGCACCAAAACCCCAAAGCAGCAATTCGCTGCGCAGGCTGTTCGCAAGTTCAGGAGTGATTCCGCTATGCCTGACTATTCTTGCGGTGATGACCCCCATCAGCAGGGCGACGGCAAGCGCCATGGCGGCAAATCCAGCAACGATGCGCGGCTTGATGCTGGCACTTGTAACGGACTCCAGCTTGGCAGCGCGCGCTCGCTGCGTTACCGTTGGCGAAGGCATACCGCTTGACATCGCACGGCTCGACCGTTGTTCGTGACCGGCCTGACCAGCAGAAAGATCGTCGGGGTTACTATTGGGCGCCATGGATTCAGATTTATGTGGTTTAACGCTGAACCGACTCGCGCCGGTTTCGCGCCAGACTAATGAGGTGTGCGCCCGCCAATTGCTGCCCCGGTAAACATCTTGTTCCAGAACGATTCTGCAGCAATAGTACCGAGTCGTCTGGCTAGACTTTCCGAAAGTGAATCCTCTTCGGTAAAATCAACAACCTGTTCGGCCTTGATAATATCCCTGGCAACAAAGTCGAGGCCACCAAACCCGTCCGCCAACCCGTTGGCAACGCTTTTCTCCCCAGACCAGACCAGACCAGAGAATATTTCCGGTGTCACTTTAAGCCTGGCGCCCCGCCCTTGCTTTACGGCGTTGATGAACTGCTGATGAATCTCGTCAACCATCTGCTTTGCGTACTTTTGTTGTTCTGTGTTTATCGGTGAAAATGGGTCAAGAAACCCCTTGTTTTCCCCTGCCGTCACAAGCCTGCGTTCCACGCCCAATTTCTCCATCGCACTGGTGAAGCCGAAACCGTCCATCAATACTCCAATGGAACCCACGATGGACGCTTTGTCGACAAAGATCTTGTCCGCCGCAACCGCGACATAGTAGCCACCCGAAGCGCAGATATCCTGAACGACCACATAAAGTGGAGTTTCCTTATGCGCGCCACGTAGGCGCTTGATCTCGTCATTGATGTATCCCGCCTGCACCGGGCTGCCACCAGGGCTATTTATTCGCAGCACCACGCCCTGCGTATTCTTGTCTTTGAACGCACGCTGCAACGAGCTGATCACCTTGTCCGCGGACGCTTTGGAGTCGCTTAAAATTACACCTTTGAGCTCTACCAATGCGGTGTGCTTGTCTAGCGAGGATCCCTCATGCTTGCCACCGATCCAGCCTAGCGCCGTGAAAAGCAGCAGGAATAACAGCAGCAACCAAGCAACGGCGATGCCACTGCGCCAGCGGCGCGTCGAGCGCTGTTCCGCCAGCGCTTCGAAAGCGAGTTTTTCGAGCACGCCTCGTTCCCACGTCGCAGGATTTTCACCTGATTGTGTTCGGTAATCCTGGTTCATGGCTCACGTTCGAGTTCATTTAAATCGACACCGTAGCCGTCTAGCACGACATCGCTTCCTAATATAGTTATTGCCAACGGGCGCAGACTAG
>JANMZU010000318.1:0-2116 GCA_031383585.1 Betaproteobacteria bacterium | reverse complement strand
AGAATTGTCAGCTTGGTCGATACCTTTGACCCTGCGACGATGGCTACCAGTGGACGCTTCGGTGTCTTTAACGCCGCCCCCAGTGCATCGAGTTCCGCGGCTAGCAGCGGCCCAGCGCAGGCAATGCGAGCGAATTTGGCGATGCCGTGGGTGCTCGCTTCTGCCCGGTGAGCCGTGCCAAACGCATCATTGACGTACACATCACACAACGCCGCCATTTTTTTGGCAAGTTCGTCGCTGTTTTTCTTTTCACCCTCGTTAGCGCGGCAGTTTTCGAGCAGTACAAGATTGCCCGGCGCTACGCTGACGCCTTCAATCCAGTTCGAGAGTAGTGGTACTTCGCGGCCCAACAATTGGCTCAAGCGTTGAGCAATCGGCGCCAGTGATTCTTCGGGTTTTAGCGCCCCCTCGGTCGGTCGCCCCAAATGAGAGGTCACCATCACCGCTGCGCCATGGTCGATTGCAAACTGCATCGCGGGAATGGAGGCGCGGATACGGGTGTCATCGGTGATATTGCCCTCATCATCCTGCGGGACGTTCAAGTCCGCGCGGATAAAGACCCGCTGACCTTTCAGGTCAAGTTCGTTTAGCCGAATAAATGCCATTGACACTCCTTCACAAGATTTGCAGTCGCCAATCTTCTATTTGGAAACACACGCATCAAATCCACTTTTCGCTTCAGCGAGTGTCTCGAAACAGAGCAGCAGTTTTTGGTTGGTTCAACTACGACGCCTGTTTCCTCCTGATACATGGCTATCGCTTCAAGATTTGACCCATCAATCAGGACGGCTGCTCTTCAGCGGTCTGTGCAGATTGCTTTTTGCGGCCCGGTGAGTTTTGCCGCATGCGCTGCAATTCTTCACAAACGTTTCCAGCCGTGGTGACAAACAGAAACGGGAAGATCGCGTGTAGCAAAGCCGCAATACCACCGAATGTCATTTTGAGTCCAAATCGGAGAGCGAATGCGAAATGCTCACGGTAGGTTTCATTCACGCTGTTCGGGTGCGCCGTAAAAGGGTTGTTCATCGCCTGGCTCTCATCCGCGCTCCGGCTCAGAAAACAGCTTGAGCCCAACGACACCCGTTACGATCAGCAGGATGCAGGCCAGTCGCGGCAAGGACTTCGATTCGCCAAACAAAAACACGCCGCCAATCGCAGCTCCCACCGCCCCGATACCCACCCACACCGCGTAGCCTGTGCCAACCGGAATAGATTTAAGTGCAATGGCCAGCAGCCACACGCTGGCGATCATGGCGCTTAACGTAATCAGCGAAGGCAACGGCTTGCTAAAGCCGTCGGTATACTTGATTCCCAGCGCCCAAACGATTTCAAAGCAACCTGCGGCGATGAGGCAATGCCATGAAGTGGACATGTGGCGTGGCGAGACGTTGGTGGCGGATGAATGTAAATTACTTGGCCGCCATCAGCGCGAGGGTGGTATCGAGCATGCGGTTACTGAAACCCCACTCGTTGTCGTACCAGCTGGTCACCTTGACGAGACGACCTGATACTTTGGTCAGTGTTGAATCGAAGGTGGATGAGTGCGCATCGTGGTTGAAGTCCCCCGAGACTAGCGGCCCGGTGTTGTAAGCCAGAATGCCCTTCATGCCCGGCTCTTCTGATGCCGCCTTCATGATGGCATTTACTTCGTCGACTGTGGTGTCGCGGGCAGCGATGAACGAAAGATCGACGATGGAGACGTTGATGGTCGGCACGCGAATCGCGAAGCCGTCCAGTTTGCCGTTAAGCTCGGGCAGTACCAAGCCGACAGCAGCAGCAGCACCAGTCTTGGCGGGAATCATGTTCATCGGTGCAGAACGGGCGCGACGCAGGTCTTCGTGCATCACGTCGGTTAGCACCTGATCGTTGGTGTACGCATGCACGGTTGTCATCAGGCCATTGACCAAGCCGATCTTGTCGTGCAATGGCTTCACCAGCGGTGCGAGACAGTTGGTGGTGCAGGACGCGTTTGAGATCACCGTCATAGCCTGGGTCAAAACGCTGTGATTGACGCCGTAAACGACGGTGGCATCGACATCCTTGCCGCCGGGGGCCGAGATGATGACCTTCTTGGCCCCGCCTCGCAAATGGGCCGATGCCTTTTCCTTGGTGGTAA
>JANMZU010000299.1:0-1887 GCA_031383585.1 Betaproteobacteria bacterium | reverse complement strand
GAAATGCTGCGATTCTTTTTTACACAGCAGCTCGCCTAGAACGCCGGCGCTTGGCCAATTCGGCGGCGACGGTGTTCGCCCAATTGCCCCGCAGAGTTAGCGTTGCCTGCCCTACGAAGGGCTGCGCGCCGGCCGCTCAATAGTTGCGCCGCCTTCACCTTCCCACGATTGCACGGCTTCCTTTACCTGCTTCCTGGCGACGAGTTTCTTCTTGTCACGGCTAGCGGTGTGAGCGTACTTTGCAACAAGTAGCGCACCCAAGGCTGCAGCTACACCAGCGGCGATTCGTAAATTGGTATTCATATACTCTCCTTAAAAGCGCAAACAACGGCTTACGTTGAGTCATGTTGCCTCATGCCACAGACATTGCTTATCAGCCGAGCGCGTAGTCTCGCGTAGGCAAGGGCTTACAAGCGACGCGCTGACACGTTAACGCAGTGATTTGTTGCTATGTGTGCCAACAGACAGTTGCAAATGTCAACTTGGTGCAGACTGGCGCCAAGGAGAAATAATGAACGCCCATACGCAAAAACTCCACGATACCGGCCAGCGTCTCTGGCTCGACAACATCACGCGTGAATTGCTTGATAGCGGCACGCTGGCCCGTTACATCGACGAGTTGTCGATTACCGGTCTGACATCCAATCCCACTATCTTCGAGCAGGCAATCAGTGGTAGCACCAGCTATGACGACGCGATTCACCGCGCCGCTGCACTGGGCGAGTCGGACGAAGGCATATTTTTCGAACTCGCACTTGCTGACCTGACGCGTGCTGCTGACCTGTTTCGTCCGATCTTCGACGCCAGCGATGGCGTGGAAGGCTGGGTTTCGCTCGAAGTATCACCGCTGCTTGCCCGCAACACGGCTGGCACAATTGCCGCTGCCGCGCAATTGCATGCGCGTGCCGCGCGGCCAAATTTATTCATCAAGATTCCCGGTACGCCGGAAGGCATCGCAGCGATCGAGCAATCGATCTTTAACGGCATCCCTGTCAATGTAACGCTGCTGTTTTCGCGCGAGCACTATCTTGCGGCGGCAGGGGCTTATCAGCGCGGCATTGTGCGCCGCATCGATGCGGGGCTGGACCCCAACATCGCATCCGTCGCTTCGCTGTTTATCAGCCGCTTGGATGTCGCCGTTAAAGAAAATACAGCCGCGCAGTTTCACAACCGTATTTGCATCGCCATTGCCATGCGGACCTACAAGGCGTATCGCGAGTTTTTCAATTCTGCAGACTGGCTGAAGCTAGCCACAGCAGGTGCAAGGCCACAGCGCCTGTTGTGGGCCAGCACTGGCAGCAAAGACCGCAGCGCTTCCGATACGCATTACATCGAGGTGCTCGCGGCAGCGGACACCATCAATACGATACCGGAGGAGACGTTGCTCGCCTTTGCCGATCACGGCCATGTCGGCCTGACAATGCCTGAAAACGGCGGCTTTGCCGATGCTGTATTGGAGGAATTCCATCGCGAAGGCATCGACGACGACGCGCTCGCTGCGCAACTGCAGCGGGAGGGTGTGGAGGCATTTACCAAATCGTGGCGCGGGTTGATGTCGCGAATCAACGGCAAGCGGCTTAAGTAGCAACTATGCCAATTACGCTCACGAGAATATGACTGCAAATACCATCCTGACGCTTAACAGCGGTTCTTCAAGTATCAAGTTTGCCTTGTTCGAAAACAGCGCATCCATGCCGCTTCGACTGCGCGGCCAGATCGAACGCATCGGCGTCGCTGGGACGGTGCTGACAGCCAAGGGTAGCAAGGAACGCGAAAATTTCACGCAGCCAATAGCCGGAAGCGATTTTTCAAAGGCAGTAGCTAGTTTGCTCGACTGGATCCGCGCGCAAGGTATTGACAAAAACCTGGTTGCCGTGGGGCATCGCA
>JANMZU010000250.1:0-6213 GCA_031383585.1 Betaproteobacteria bacterium | reverse complement strand
ATTGAAAGAACTTTTTTAGGGTTAGGGTTAAGGCTATGGCAAAACTGATCTTGAGTGTCGATGGTACGGTGCTGAAGGAGATCACGCTCAGCAAGGAGCGGACCACGCTTGGCCGGAAGCCACATAATGACATTCCGGTAGACAATCTGGCAGTGTCAGGCGAGCATGCGGCAATCATCACTATTCTGAATGATTCCTTTATCGAAGACCTGAATTCGACCAATGGCACCCTCGTTAACGGCAAGCCGATCAAAAAGCATTTTTTACAGAATAACGATGTCATAGAGATTGGTAAGCACAAGCTGAAGTACTTCAATGATGCGCCGGTCGCATCGACTGCTGGTGACTTCGAAAAGACGATGATCATCAGAAAACCAGCGGCGTCTGCGGCGCCCGTCGCGCCAGCGTCTCCCCCATCTGCCTCTACGGTTCAGCAACCAGCGGCGAATCTAGCCGATACGCACGCAAATATAAAACCGATAGCGCCACCACCTCCAGCGCCAGCCG
Organism: Betaproteobacteria bacterium; assembly: GCA_031383585.1. GTDB lineage: Bacteria > Pseudomonadota > Gammaproteobacteria > Burkholderiales > Usitatibacteraceae > UKL13-2. Next base: position 5,706 of record JANMZU010000250.1, on the reverse strand, counting down.
CGGCATCTGCGGCGCCCCCTGCTCCAGTACAGGCACATGATCCAAACAGTCCGGCCAGAGATTCGGCAATTCAGGTCCTGTCTGGTGCTGCGGCAGGCCGCACTTTGGACCTTACCAAGAATCTGACAACCATAGGCAAGCCCGGTGTTCAGGTGGCGGTGATTACCAGACGTCCGACGGGTTTCTTCATTACGCACGTTGAAGGCGCAGTATTTCCGACGATCAATGGGGTAGCGCTGAGCGGCCAGGCGAAGCAGCTTGTGGATCACGACCTGATCGAAATAGCCGGCATAAAAATGGAGTTTTTCTATAAGCCCTGATTGGGCAGCTGTCGGAAATGGTCGCGGTACCGATGTGGTTTTGGTTTGAGAAGTGCTGCCGCGGACAAGCCCTAAGTGCTCGATTTACGTGTTATTCCCACGTTTTTCCTGTGAGTTATCACACAGCTTTTTTGGCCTGTGACGACCATAATCAAGTGCAGCCTGAGGTTCAGGATTGCTAATGATATTTGTCATCACAGATGCCGAATCAAATGAAAGCCGGCGGAAATAAAGGCGCGGAGAACTTATGCGAATAAAAATTCTGGGGTGCAGCGGCGGCATCGGAGGTGATCTCCGGACTACCAGCATGCTCGTTGACGAAGATATTCTCATTGATGCGGGGACTGGCGTCGGCGACTTGTTGATTGAGCAATTAGTCAAGATAGACTATGTCTTCGTCACCCATTCCCACTTGGACCACATCACGAGTATCCCGTTTATGGTCGATACGGTTTGCTGGATGCGTGATCGACCCTTAACCATTTTCAGCACAGCCGCGACAATCCAGATTCTGAAAGAGCACCTGTTCAATTGGAAGATATGGCCGGATTTTTCGCAGATTCCCACTGCTGACAAGCCGGTAATGGTTTACCGTGAAATTCAGGTGGGCGAGACGATCGAACTAGATGGTCGAAAAATCACCGCGATTCCTGCCGTGCATACAGTTCCAGCCGTAGGGTATCTGCTTGACAGCGGCCAGGCGACACTCATTTTTAGTGGGGACACAACCTACAACGATGCGTTGTGGGATATTGCGAATCGCGCCTATAACCTTAAGTACTTGATCATCGAAACTGCGTTCCCGAACAAGGAGCGTGAGATTGCCATGGCGTCAAAACACCTTTGCCCAAGCATGCTTGCCGAAGAGTTATCCAAGCTGACGCGCCCAGTTGAGGTTTTTGTTACCCATCTTAAACCTGGTGAAATTTACCTGACCATGAGTGAAATAGGTCGGAATGCTGGCAAATGGCGACCGAGAATGCTTGAGAATGGTATGGAACTGACGATATAGTTGTAGCTTGAAAACGTCTGCTCTATGCAGACCATGAAGAAAGACGGGGTTGTCAAATGAGTGCCGTGTTGGAACCGAAAACCAGTGGACCCGCAAATGTCGCGGATATGTCGTCGAAGCTGGCGTTTTCCAAAAAGCTGCAGGCGGTCACGAATCGCATTCACTCGACGACGAACATCGACGAAATCATGCTCGATGTGACACGAGATATCTGTCAGCTTTTCGACGCGGATCGGCTTACGATCTACACTCTCTCCGAGGACGGTCAGTCGATCGTGTCCAAGGTCAAGTCAGGACTGAATTCGTTTAAAGATATCAAATTACCGCTTTCTGAAAGTTCTATTGCAGGCTGCAGCGCGTTGAACAAGCGGTTCATGAACATCAAGGATGTTTATGACGATACCGAGCTAAAAGGCTTCTCGCCGAATTTGGCCTTTCTGAAAGCGGTAGACCAGCGGACCGGGTATCGCACCAAGCAGATGATGGTCGTGCCAATTACAGGCGGCGAAGGTGGCGGCGAACTGCTGGGTGTCATTCAAGTCATCAATCATCTTCCGGGTACACCATTTCCAGGGCTGGCCGAAGAAGGGTTAGTCGAGCTATCGAAGACTCTGGCGATTGCGTTCCGGGTACGGCAACAAATTCCGGGACAAATCAAGTCCAAATTTGAATACTTGATTGTTGATAACGTCATTTCCGACGCTGAACTCGAGCTCGCAACGCGCACCGCACGACGCAAGAACAAGAATGTCGAAGACATCCTGATCGATGAGTTTCAAGTAAAGCCATTGGCACTTGGCGCAGCGCTGGCGAAATATTTTGGTGTCGAATACGAGGCGTATAAGCCCGACAGGATCAAGCCTATTGACCTGCTGAAAAATCTCAAGAAAGAATACGCCGAGCAAGCGAATTGGCTGCCGATTGAGGACAGTAAAGCAGGTTTGATCGTAATGACGACAGACCCTGAACATGTCAAAAGCTCGCGAATCGTCGAGAATATTTTTCCAAAACTGAAGCCTATCTATAAGGTATGTACAGGGCGCGACTTTACGCTGACAGTAAACCAGTTCTTTGGCGTCGATGGTGTTGCCACTGAAGACATTGGCGACTTACTCTCGAATCTGGACGATGACGCAGAACCGGGAGATATCGGCGGTGATGAAATGTCTGCCGCAGCAGACAACGAGCTGGTAAAGCTGGTCAATAAAATCATTATCGATGCATATAATCAGGGCGCGTCGGACATTCACATTGAGCCCATGCCGGGCAAAGGAAAGACGGGAATTCGTTTCCGCAGGGATGGTTCGTTAGCGAATTACATTGAAGTGCCCGCCAGCTACCGAAACGCACTCACGGCCCGTTTGAAAATCATGTGTGATCTGGATATTTCGGAAAAACGGAAGCCGCAAGACGGCAAGATCAAATTCAAAAAATACGGGCCACTGGATATTGAATTGCGCGTCGCGACTATCCCTACTACGGGCGGCGTGGAGGATGTCGTCATGCGGATATTGGCTGCGGGCGAACCGATTCCACTTGATAAACTCGGGCTGACGACAAAAAATAAAACGAACCTTGAAAAAGCGATTTCGAAGCCTTACGGACTGTTTTTTGTTTGTGGTCCGACTGGCTCCGGCAAAACGACGACGCTTCACTCTGTGCTGGGCTCGCTCAATAAGCCGGACACGAAAATATGGACTGCAGAAGACCCGGTTGAGATCACCCAAAAGGGTCTCAGGCAAGTGCAGGTAAATAAGAAGGTCATCGACTTTCCGGTAGTAATGAAAGCGTTTCTTCGTGCCGACCCGGACATCATCATGGTTGGCGAGATGCGCGATGCCGAGACTACACATATCGGTATTGAAGCGTCTTTGACGGGCCATCTCGTGTTTGCAACATTGCACACTAACTCGGCACCTGAAGCCGTGATTCGACTGCTTGACATGGGTATGGACCCGTTCAATTTCGCAGATGCGCTGCTGGGAATACTTGCCCAGCGTCTGGCAAAACGCTTGTGCGGCAAGTGTAAAGAGACGTACACACCCGACGCTGAAGAGCTGAAGCAATTCATGACCGAATATACGGTTGATCTCCGCCAAACCGAGCCTTGGAGAAAAGATCCCCAAGGCGAAGCGAAAAAGATGTATGACTATTGGCTCAAGGAGTACGGTAAGGACGGCAAGCTGGCATTCTTCCGCGCCAAAGGCTGCGACACTTGCGGTGGTACTGGATACAAGGGCCGTGTTGGTTTGCATGAGTTGATGGTCGCCACTGACGCTGTCAAGAGAATGGTTCAGGAAAAAGCTCGCGTTGCTGACTTGTTTGTAAAATGCGTGGAAGAGGGTATGTCTACTCTCAAGATGGACGGCATGGAGAAGGTGATGATGGGTGTGACAGACATGAAGCAGGTGAGAGCCGTCGCCATCAAATGACCGCGCGCAAGATCGTTGACATGGATGCACAGGCCGATACGCAGGCTTCGGATCCGGCTCTTGCAGTCGGGGACGACGCCGACACTGGCAGCCGCCTTCTTACCTCGCTCGAGTATCTGAACAAAATTGGTATCGCTCTTTCCCAAGAGAAAGACATCAACAGGCTGCTTGAGACAATTCTCACGGCCGCAAAGGCGATTACAAACGCAGACGGCGGCACACTTTACCGTCTAATCGACGACAAGCTCAAATTTGAGATCGTGTTGAATGATAGTTTGAAGATTGCAATGGGTGGGACGACCGGAATCGAGGTACCTTTTTATTCCATCCCGCTGCATCAGCCTGACGGTTCGGAGAACAACAATATGGTCGCAGCCTACGCGGCCTTACATGACAAGACCGTCAGCATTGAGGACGCATATATTGCCGAAGGCTTCGACTTTTCCGGTACTCGTAACTTCGACAAAAAGACAGGCTATCGCTCCACCTCGTTTCTGACGATTCCGATGAAGAATCACGAGGGCGAAATCATCGGCGTATTGCAGTTATTGAATGCCCAGGACCAGCACCGAAAAGTCATTGCATTTACAGCCGAGGATCAGCGCCTGGCTGAATCGCTGGCGTCGCAAGCAGCAATTGCGTTAACCAACCGGATGCTCATCAACCAGTTGGAGGAATTGTTTGAGTCGCTTATCGATTTAATCAATGGCGCCATCGACGATAAATCGCCATATACGGGTGGACACTGCAAACGGGTCCCGGCGCTGACGATGATGCTCGCTGAGGCGGCATCAAACTCAACAGCTGGCCCACTAGCCGACTTCAAGATGACCGAGAAGGATCGCTACGAACTTAAAATCGCCGGGTTGTTACACGACTGCGGGAAAATCACGACGCCCGTCCATGTCGTCGACAAGGCAACCAAGCTGGAGACCATTTTTGACCGCATCGAGTTTGTCGCGCAGCGGTTTGAGATTTTGAAGCGTGATGCAGAACTGACAATGCTTAAGGCCAAGTTTGCAGCGCTGGCTAATGCGGACGCTGAAGGCGCGGAGCGCGCCGAGCGTGATTATCTTGGGTCCGTAAAACAGTTTGACGAAGACCGCTCGTTCTTGCGACTGTCAAACATCGGTAGCGAAAGGATGAGCACCGAAGATCAGGCACGCGTTGATCAAATCGCAGGCTATCGTTTCAAGAATGAAAGCGGCGAGGACGTCGCTTTTTTGTCCAGCGACGAGAAGGACAACTTCAATATCCCCTATGGCACCTTAACGCCGTCAGAGCGAAAAACTATCAATCATCATATTGATGCGACGATCAAAATGCTTGAGGCGCTGCCTTGGCCAAGGCATCTGGAGAAAGTGCCCGAGTACGCCGGTGGCCATCACGAACGAATGGATGGCAAGGGCTATCCGCGTGGTTTGACACGTGACCAAATGAGCGTGCAAGCGAGGGTTATGGGGATTGCTGATATTTTTGAAGCATTGACGGCGAAGGATCGACCATACAAAGTGGGGAAGACACTTTCAGAATCGCTGCACATCCTCGGCAAGATGAAGCTTAATGGACATGTCGACCCGGACTTGTTTGACGTTTTTGTGCGGGAGAAAGTGTATTTAAAGTATGCGGAGCAATTTTTGGATGCCGCGCAAGTGGACGAGGTTGATCAAGGGGCTATTCCGGGGTTTTTGAGCCCAGGCAAATGACGGGAATTGTCATTTTCAACGCAGCCTGTCATTTGAACTTGCGTTAGCTACTTCCCAAGCAAGGCTGTACCGACAATCAAAACATCGCTTTTAATGTTTTAGAGTGCATACGTTAGCAACATTCGAATTGCTCGCATTGTAGGAAGAAGGGATACAATTTATGGAATCTGTTTCTTAACGCAATGAAAAGTTAAGGGAAAATTGACGAATATTGTAGCGCCATGCTTTTAAGCTGG
>JANMZU010000244.1:0-8721 GCA_031383585.1 Betaproteobacteria bacterium | reverse complement strand
GCAGGCCGGTCAGCGAATCATGGGTGGCCATATCCTGGATCGTGGCCAGCGCGTTGGTCAGTTCCTCATTCGAACGCAGGATACGCGCGCGCATGACACTGATGCGCGAGCCGATCCATGCGAAGGCGGGCAATATCAGCGCCAGCCATACCCATTGATACCACTCGATATAGACGTCCACATGGGACGGCTTGAAGCTCATGAGCAGATTGATCACCAGTGCGTATCCGGCCAGCATGAACAGAGTGGTCATCGCAAAATCACGCGGCTTGAACCGAAAGACGCCAAACAACATCACCACCAAGCACCACGCAAGTGCGAGGCTGCGATCATGTTCGAACTGATAGGCGATGAACATGATGACGGCTATCGCCGACAACGTTTGCGCCTGCATCAGACTGGTATCAGCCGCGCGCTTGTTAAGCCCCAGTTTGAATGTGCAGTAGAAACCGAGATTTACCAGCAGAATCAAACCGCCACTGGCCAGCATCCCCTGGAAACTGATCAACTTTGCCGCGTAGGCCAGCAACAGTAGCAATAACGAAATGCCATAGGCGACGGCGGCAAGCAGAAAGCTACGCAAGCGCATTTCCGGACGGACAGCGCCAGCTGATTTCATTGCGGCGTTCATGACGATTTGATTTTGACAGCCCTAACTCGGTGTAGTTTTTGAGGTGCTGAACAGTCCACCTCGAAAGAATAGCAGGGATTCACCCGGTTTAGTCTGTCGAAACAATAGTTCACGAAATGGGCAAGCACCCTTGGGCGGCCAGGTTTGGCCGCTAGAAAACGACGTTTTGATGTGAATCCCGCAAGTACGGGTCCTAAAGAGGGGGGTGTAGCGCAGGACTGGATCGCAGGGCAGCCTGTACACCATCAAATCATGAGTGCTTACTATTTGCCGGACAAGCAGCCCCAGCATTGAAGGAAATACATCCTTCGACGATGAGCCGCAATCAGCTATTTCTACAAAGGGCTGTTTGGCAGCACGGCTGCAGCAACGTCAACTGTCGCAGAGGCCAGAGGAGCCTTCCTACGACCGACGACCAGCGCGTAGAGTCTGCCAAGTGCGCGGTAAGCGAAACGTACGAACACCAACGTCAACGCTACTTCGGCCATTGTCACGATGAATGCCACAAACGCATTCCCGCGCTGCTGGCGTCTGCGGAACTTGGCAACGGCACCATCAAAGGCAATTTCGATGCTGTCGTAAAAAGTTGGCACCACCAGCAGCGTGAGAATGGTAGACGTGATCGTACCGCCGATAATGGCAACCGCCATCGGTCGATAAAACTCGCCACCCTCGCCAAGGCCGATGGCCACTGGCAGCATGCCGGCGATGAGGGCGAAAGTGGTCATCAGGATTGGCCGCAGACGTACCCGACCAGCATGCATCAGTGCGTCTTCACGGCTGACACCCTGCGCCTCCTCCTTGCGAGCGCAATCAAGCAGCAGGATGGCGTTCTTAGCCACCAGGCCCATGAGCATAATAATGCCGATAAAGCTCATCAGATTCAGCGTTCCGTTGGTCAACTTCAACGCCACAACAACGCCGATCAGGCTCAAAGGAAGCGAAAGCATCACGGCTAATGGGGCAGTGAAGGAGCCGAACTGGATCACCAAAATCAGGTACATAAGGCCGATACCCATGATCAGCGCAATGAACATTTCCGAGAAAACTTCGTTCTGGTCGCGCGACGCACCACCCAGCTCCAGACCGTAGCCGGTCGGGAAATCAATCTGTTTGGCGATCTTCATTGCGTCCGACGTGACTTCACCGGGCGAGCGCCCTTGCACGTTTGCAGATACGGCAACCATGCGCTTGCCATCGGAATGCTGAATCTGCGCCGGACCCTTGCCCATGGTGACGGTGGCGATTTGGTCCAGCGGCACCATCATGTTGCTGCCGCCGACGGCGATCGGCAGGCGTTCGATATTGGCCGCGCTGATGCGATCGTCCGGGTGCAGGCGCACCGCAACATCTCGGGCCTCACCTGTTGGATCAACCCAGTCGCCTACTTCCACACCGGCAAACGCCACGCGTAATGCTTGTGCAGCATCACCCACGGAGATACCCAGCGAATTCGCCAGTCCGCGATTGAGCTCAATTCGCAATTCGTCCTTGGGATCCTGCTGGGAAAGTCCGACATCAACTGCGCCTGGAACCTTGGCCAGTTTTTCCATAAAGCTGCCGGTGATATCCATCAAACGCCGCGAATCCGGGCCAGAGAACAATATTTGCACCGGCTTGCGGGCACCGTTGTTCAGGTCGTCGAGCACCGTATATTCTGCACCGACGATTTGCAGCATGAGTTTGCGCAATTCGATCGCAATTTCGCTGCCAGAACGTTTGCGTTTGGTGCTCTTGCCGATGTCCACATACACACGACCGCCGCCCGCGCTCACGCTACTATTGGTCGCCACGGTTTCAGGCATGCTGCGGGCAACTTCCGCGGCTTTTTCAACTTTCAAACGCGCGTATTCGAGGCTGGCGCTGGAAGGCGTGCGCACCTCGATGGCGATGGAATCGCCATCGGTCGTTGGCAGGAAGCTGCTGCCACCGACGAAATACTGCATCGCAAGCGCCGCGACGAAAGAAAGCCCGGCGATAAACGCCATCCATTTGCGGTGATGCAGCGCCCAGGCAATGACGTTGCCATAGCGGTTCGCCTGATGATCGAACCATTCGTTGAAGTGAGAAAGCCACAGACTGAGCCCCTTCTTTGGCCGCTGCTGGTAGCCGATCGGGTCCCCCCAATAAGCCGACAGCATCGGGTCAAGGGTGAAGGAAATAAACAAGCTTACCAGCACCGAAGCCGCCACGGTCAGCGCGAAAGGACGGAACCACTCGCCCGCGCCACCGCCCATGAAGGCAACCGGTATGAATACCGCGATGATCGAGAATGTCGTCGCCGTCACCGCCAGACCAATTTCGGCGGTCCCTGCGCTGGCGGCGGTTCGGCGGTCTTCGCCCATTTCCATGTGGCGCACGATGTTCTCCCTAACCACGATGGCATCGTCGATCAGCACGCCAATGGCAAGCGAAAGCCCCAGCAAGGTCATGAAATTGAGCGTAAAGCCGCAAGCCCACACGGCAATGAACGCGGCGATGACCGAAGTCGGCAGCGCCAGCGCGGTTATGAGCGTGGAGCGCCAGGAGTTCAGGAAAGCGTAGACGACAAAAATAGTTAGAAGCGCGCCAAACAGCAGCGCCTCGATCACATTTTGCAAGCTACTCTGCGCATTCTTGCCACCGTCCTGGGTGATCTCGAGTTTGGAGCCAGCGGGAAGCGTCTTGTTGATTTCCGCAACCACATTGCGAATTTTGTTGGATACCGACACCGTGCTGGCATCGCGCGAACGCGTAACCGAGATACCCACGTTCGGATGCCCGTTCCGCAGGCTGAAGCTGCTGAGTTCTGCGAAGCCGTCGGCAATGCTGGCAACCTGGCCGAGACGAACAACTTCATTGCCACGACGCTTCAATACAATTTGCTCGAATTCGGCTGGCGACTCGATACGGCCCACAAGCCGAATACTCTGCTCATCCAGCGCGCCTTGCACACGTCCGACTGGCGCGGTGGTGTTTTGCGCGCGCAGCGCGCTTACAACTTCGGTCACGGAGACGTTGTACTCACGCAATTTTTCAGCGCGCAGCAATACCGAAAGTTCGCGGCGCAATGAACCGTTGACATTGACCGTTGCCACACCGGCGATACCGCGAAATTTATCCGCCAGCACGTCCTCAGCAAGGCGCGAGATCTCTGCGTGAGACTGCTTTGATGCCGATAGCGCCATCTGCATGATCGGCTGGGTGGCGGGGTCGATGCGGCGCAAAATTGGCTCGCGCATCTCAATTGGCAGCTTGTGCCGAACCGAAGCGATCGCGTTACGGATCTCGTCGGAAGCCTCCACCATGTTTTTCTTGAAATTGAAGATGATGACGATGCTGGCCGCGCTCTCCCTGGCAGTCGATTCGATCTTGTAGACCTGCGAAATACTATTCAGAGATTTTTCGACGCGATTGATTATTTCGCGCTCCACCGTATCGGGTGACGCGCCCGGGTACGGAATATTGGCGACAATGACCGGTTGCTCGACGTCCGGGTTCTGGTTCACCCGCAGGTTCTTCAGTGCCAGCAGCCCCAGGCACATAAGCATGATGATGATGACGACCGTTGTGACTGGTCGCTTGATGCTGAAGTCGGAAAGGAACATGGTCTACTTCCTCGCGTCTGCTGCAGGAGCGCTCTTGGCTGCTGGCGACACCGCGTTCGCGGCAGCTTTCGCTGGCGCCGCGGCGAGCTGCACGTTCTGGCCATCTTTGAGGTTGGTGGCAGGGTAACGGATCACGGTATCGCCGTCTGTGAGACCGCTGACGAGCGCAAATTCGCCACTGCGCGCATTCCGTTCGCCGACGACGACCGGCGTTTTCTGGATTTTCTTGTCCTTCACACGCCAAATGGATGCGCTATCGCCATCGCGCACCAGCGCAGTCGCCGGCACGGTGAGACTGGTGGTGCTACCGGCTTCAATATGACCTTCGGCGTAAAGACCGGCAAGTTTGGGCTGCGTCTTGTCAACAAAATCAACCAACACTTCTACCTGGCGGGTTGTTGCGTTGGCGGATGGATTGACGCGCCTTACTTTGCCGAGGAACTCCTGCTCACCATAGCCGTTTACCCTGAAATTGACTTGCTGACCAGCTTTCACGTCGCCAATCTTGTCTGCAGACACCAGACCCTCAAAGCGCATGCTGGTAGGATCGATCACCTTCAGCAATTCCTTGCCGATCTGAGCCGTATCGCCCGCCGAAACTTTGCGATCACTGACGATGCCGTCAAACGGCGCGCGCGCCTCGGTGCGTTGTAGTTGTTGGCGAGCCTGCACGGCGCGCGCCTTGGTGGCGGCAAGTTCGCTTTGGGCGTTGTTGCGGCGGGTCTCGGCGTCGTCCAGCGCTTGCGCCGAGGCCATGCCGGAAGCGCGCAGCGTAGTCATACGCTGGAACTGCCGCTCAGCCTGTACAAAGGCCTGGTCAGCCGCGCGCGTCGACGCTTCCGCCGAAGTCAGACTGTCGCGAATGGACGTGTCGTCCAGCCGTACCAGCAGATCGCCACGCTTTACGTTGTCGCCGTTTTCTCTCGCAACTTGCAGCACCACGGCCGATACCTCGGCGCGTAAATCCGCACGGCGCTCCGGCTGCACCGAGCCAGTAATGGTTGGGCCGGATGTCAGCGCATTGTTGCTAACCGTGTGGAGGTCCTCCGCCGAAATCAACAAGGGACGCTCGACAACGGCAGCGGCGGCCTTATCGGTCTTTTCAGGTGCTTTGCCACACCCGGCAACGACGGACACAAAAAGAAAAGCGAAAAATGGTTTGCGCAACATGATGTTAATTCCGGGTAGGTGTTGGTGTGGTGTTTTCGACGCGAATGAATATCCAGCGCTGCAACTCTCGCCACAATCGCTGCCTTGAGACGAATGTCGTGCGTGGGCGGGAAAATATACACCGCTACCGCGGATGTTACGGTTGGACAGCGCTGCAAGTTGTGTCAGTTTGTGACCGCAATGCTTGCCGTCGGTTCTTGAATTGTCCAATGTGGTCGCATTCTGGAAAACATTGATCGTAAGCTAGCGCAGTCAGTGAAGCCAGCCCGCAGGGACGGAACGCAATTTTTGAGGGATGAGTTGCGCGATGTTAGCCGCCAACGGATTTTGAGCGTTGCGAATGCCGAGCGAAAACTTGGCTAAATAGCTAGCACTGGCGCGCTACTTCAGCCATTTTCGGCCTACCAAGTCGGCCAATGCTGGTGTTTCGGCGCACAGCACCTTTCAGATATCTATGCAGCCGCGCTGTTCCAGCCGCCGGTGGTCAGCACGGGTTACCGCGAAAAGGTCGTCGAGATACACGCTCCCCAAATCAAGTTCGCAAGGGGCCACCCGACTCGATGGCCACCTTGGAGATTCTCCCGAGAACAACTGTTTTGTAATCACCTTCGAACTCGGTTCACCATTTATCGACAAACTCATCGTCCCATTGCTCGGATCGGTGAAAGACAATGTTATAGTTCCCTGCGCTTTCACCGCCAGATTCGTGCCGCTCCGATGCGCTTCTCGTTAAATGTCTTTCTCAGCTCTTCGTTTTGCCCTTGTTATTTGAAAATTCGAATTCTTAATGTGGCAGTACCAAGACGTTAGTCGTACAGATTGGATTCAACGTTCGAAATCGGACCAAGTCGGGCACTCGACAAACTGGGCGGTACGTTGGTTGACGATCCTAGCCGGCGAAGACCTCACTAACACCGGCGACCGCGGTGTGCAAAGTCACACACCAAGAACAGCATTTTTGTCCTACGCAATTTAGCGACTTCTTCCTATGGCCGCGGGCGTTGCGCAAACTTATCGTTACTGGATCGCTTGTTATGCAGGCAACGTTGATCGCGGCATGTCGCCAATTCGCCTAAAGACTTGAAGCGCCTTTCACGCGCAATTTGCACACCGAATTCAAATACCCGGAGAGCGAGCTCATAACGGATGCTGTCATCAAAATGTGAGCTCGACGCGTTGGTCGCTTGCAAACAAAGATTTTTGGAAGTCGGTCGCCTTCGGTTAAACAGCGTCACGCAACTTGATGGCGCTCGCGCCGGATCAGGTCAGGTTTTTATTTCGTTCTTCTTACGTATTTTTTTGGCTTTTCACTACATTCTTGTCAGGATTAATCATGCAAATAAAATTTCTGCGCCTTCGTGTGGTCTCCTTCGTCACTGGCGTTGTCTTGCTGGCAAGTAGTGGCTTGGTCATCGCTGACCCGCCATCGCGCGTGGCACGTATGGGCTACCTCTCCGGAAACGTCAGCTACTCGCCTGCGGGCGTGAATGACTGGCTTCGCGCTTCCATCAATCGACCGCTCACCACTGGCGACAGCATTTGGGTCGATTCGCGTGCACGTGCCGAAATCCAGATTGGTGGCGCGATGGTTCGGATGAATTCGGAGACCAGCGTATCTATCCTCAATCTCGACGACCGCATCGCCCAACTGCGATTGTCGCAGGGCACGCTGAACGTGCGCGTGCGGCAACTGGCCCGCAATCAGGTGTTTGAAGTGAATACGCCAAATCTTGCCTTTACGTTGCTGCAACCGGGTGAGTACCGAATCACCGTGGACCGCGACGGCTATGCAACTGACGTTTTTGTGCGTCGCGGTCAAGGTGAGGCATACGGCGACGGTGCAGCGTACATAATCGACTCGCGTCAAGGCTACAGTTTCACGGGAACGGGCTTGCGTGATTACGAATATATAAATGCGCCGCGCTTTGATGATTTTGATCGCTGGTCGAGTGACCGCGACCGGCGCTACGAAAATTCGCCCTCGGCCCGCTACGTATCGCAAGATGTGGTCGGCTACGAGGATCTCGATGCCAATGGCAACTGGCGTGTGGATGCCGCCTACGGAAATGTGTGGTTCCCAAATCGCGTATCTTCGGGCTGGGCTCCTTACCGCGATGGCCACTGGGCATGGGTAGACCCGTGGGGTTGGACATGGATCGATGACGCGCCCTGGGGCTTCGCCGTATCCCACTACGGTCGCTGGACGAATCTGCGTGGAACCTGGGGCTGGGTACCTGGGCCAGCCCGCGAGCGCGCCTACTATGCGCCTGCGTTAGTCGCATTCGTTGGCGGCAACAACTTCCAGCTCAGCTTTTCAAGCGGCAACGCCGGTGCCGTTGCATGGTTCCCGCTTGCGCCGCGCGAAATCTATCAGCCGTCATACGTGGTGAGCCGCGGCTACTTTGAGAATATCAACCGCAGCAATACCATCATCAACAACACCGTCATCAACAATACGGTCATCAACAACACCTACAACAACTCGAACGTCACCAACGTCGTTTACGCGAACCGCTCAGTGCCGGGTGCCGTCATCGCGATACCCACTACAGCATTCGTGCAATCGCAACCGGTGGGCCGAGCGGCTGTGCAGGTTTCGCAGGCCATGATCGCCAGCGCACCGGTTGCTGCCGTTCCGCGCATTGCGCCTAGCGCCGTTAGCGTGCGTGGAGCTGCGGCCCAAAGCAGCGCGCCGCCGCCCACTATGTTCGACCGGCCGGTCGTCGCGCGCAGCGCACCGCCAGCACCACCAGCTAGCTTCGCTGTGCAGCAACAACAACTCACCACAAGGCAGGGTAGCCCGCTCGATGAAGCTGCACGCAGGGAGTTAAGACCAGCAACGGCCGCACCGGCTGCAGCACCAGCCGTGAGGGTGGTTTCTCCAGCACAAATTGCGCAGCCGACTGCGCCTCCGCCGCCCGCTGCAGGGCCAGGCCGAGTTAACGGCGGGCGCGACACGTCCAGTGATCGTGGCACCCCGCCGAAGCCGACGACCCCACGCCCCCCGGCAGCGGTTCCGCAATTTGCACCGCCGGCACCCGCAGCCCAGTCCCAGCCGCAAACCGGTAGACCGGAACAACGTGAAAGAGGGGAGCAGCGCGGTCAACCATTTGCGCCGCCGCCAATGCAGGGCGCAGCACCGTCACCTGTGCCATCACCTCAGATGGCGCCTGCACCAGCAATACAGCCACAGTCGCCCGAGCAGCGCGGCAGGCCTGAGCAACGTGGGCAGGGTGAGCAACAACGTCCTCCGCAGACCGCACCAAGGCAGGTAATACCACCGCCCGCCGCACCGCCGCAATTTGCGCCCCAGCCGCCTGCTGTACAGCCACA
>JANMZU010000176.1:0-2850 GCA_031383585.1 Betaproteobacteria bacterium | reverse complement strand
CCAAGCAGATTTTGATGGAGCGTTTTTCGGAAAACGCGGGTTTGCTGGGCCGGGTGCGCGAGTATCTTTCGCAACATGGCGTGGTTGAATCCAAACTGATCGAGGGCCAGGCCGATAAGGGTGAAAAGTTCGCCGATTACTTTGCGTATTCGGAAACCTGGAAGACGATTCCCTCGCACCGCGCGCTGGCTATTTTCCGTGGCCGCAACGAAGGCATACTCACATCCAAGCTGCTGCTTGACTCGGAAGCTGGCGAGGAGAAGCCATCCTGGAGCTCTCCGCTGAATCCAGTCGAAGACATGATTGCGGGTTTCGCCAGGATCAGCAACAAGAGTCGGCCCGCTGATAAGTGGCTAAACGAAGTGGTTCGCTGGACCTGGCGCATCAAGGTTTCGCTGCATATGGAAACCGAATTGATGTCGTCATTGCGCGAGAAGGCGGAACAGGAAGCGATCAATGTGTTCGCGCGCAACCTGAAGGATTTATTGCTGGCCGCGCCTGCCGGCCCACATGCAACGATGGGCATCGACCCCGGTATTCGTACTGGCTGCAAGATTGCTGTGGTGGACCGCACCGGAAAGCTGCTGGATACGGCAACTGTTTATCCGCACGAGCCTCGTCGCGACTGGGACGGCACCTTGCACACGCTGGTTGCGTTGGCGAAGAAACACGGTGTCGATCTGATCAGCATCGGCAACGGCACAGCATCCCGAGAAACGGACAAGCTGGCTGCTGATCTCATCAAGCTGGTGCCGGATCAGAAAATGACGAAGATCGTGGTGTCTGAAGCTGGTGCGTCTGTGTATTCGGCGTCTGCATTTGCTTCAAAGGAGTTGCCGGACCTGGATGTATCGCTGCGTGGCGCGGTTTCGATTGCCCGGCGCCTGCAGGATCCGTTGGCGGAGCTGGTGAAGATCGATCCGAAATCGATAGGTGTCGGCCAGTACCAGCACGATGTAAACCAGACGCAGCTCGCGCGTTCGCTTGAGTCGGTCGTGGAGGATTGTGTAAATGCGGTAGGCGTGGATGTGAATACCGCCTCGGTGGCATTGCTGGCTCGCGTATCCGGCCTCACGCAATCGGTGGCGACGAATATCGTCAACTATCGTGACGCCAACGGTGCCTTCAAGAGCCGGACAGCGCTGAGGTCGGTGCCTCGGCTGGGCGATAAAGCGTTCGAGCAGTGTGCGGGCTTCCTGCGTATCGCCAACGGCGACAATCCGCTGGACGCCTCATCGGTTCACCCAGAGGCCTATCCGGTGGTGGAGAAGATCCTTGCCGATATTCAGAAAGACGTTAAGTCGGTCATGGGCGACGGAAAGTTGCTGAAAACGCTGCACGCTGAAAGGTACGTTGATGAGCGGTTTGGCTTACCGACGGTGACCGACATTTTGAAAGAACTAGAGAAACCCGGGCGCGACCCTCGGCCTGAGTTCAAGACGGCTACTTTTCAAGATGGCGTGGAGACACTGCGCGACTTACAGCCCGGCATGATTCTCGAAGGCGTCATCACTAACGTCGCCGCGTTCGGCGCGTTTGTGGACATCGGCGTGCATCAGGACGGCCTCGTGCACATTTCGGCGCTGGCCGAGAAATACGTGAAAAATCCGCACGACGTGGTCAAAGCCGGCGACGTGGTGAAGGTCAAGGTCATGGAAGTCGACGAGAAGCGCAAGCGGATCGCATTGACGATGCGGCTCAATGACACAGCTGCTCCCCGGGATAGAAGTGCAAACTCCAATGCGGGCGCGCCTTACCGGGCAAAAGAGGCTGGAAACGCGCGCCAGTCAATGGGTTCCAACTCTGCACCTGCAGGGGGTGCGTTGGCGGCGGCGTTTGCCAAACTGAAGGAAAAAGTCTGAACGGCTAAGCGTTGCGCCGATTGACCCACCAGACGAATACACCTGCCGTCACAAACATGATGAGACTGTAGACGGCGGCGGGTACCGACATCATCCCGTTGTTCAGCACGTTAAAGGCGATGTATATGGCGAGGGTGCCATTGTGGATGCCGATCTCCATGGCGATGGCGATGGCCTGTTTGTCAGGGAGCGAAACGAGGCGCGGGACTTTGTAGCCAATCCCAAGTGAGGCGAGGTTGAATAGCAGGCATGCGAGTCCCACGACGGGGAAATACTTGGCGAAAGCTGCCCACTGCTGAATGACGGACACGAGCACCAACGCGGCCAGCAATACAATTGAGAATATGCGGATTGGTTTTTCCATACGGGCGGCGAATGATGGAAACCGGGAGCGCAAAAACATGCCGATGAGCACCGGACCGAGAATAATCACGCCGACTTCGATGATTTTCTTGAATGGCGGGGGGACATACTGGTCGGACGCCATGAAGTGCTGCAGGGCAAAGCTGACAATGAACGGCAGAACCAGTAGCGACAGCGCTGAATTGATGGCTGTTAATGTGATGTTGAGTGCGACGTCGCCATGCGCAAGGTGACTGTAGATATTGGCCGAAGCGCCACCTGGCGAGGCGGCCAGCAGCATCATGCCCACCGCCAGTTCTGGCGGCAGCTTGAACAGAACAGTGATGCCAAAGCAGATGCCCGTGAGCACAAACATCTGGATGAAAAGGCCGACGACAACGGCTTTTGGATAACGCACGACGCGGGTGAAGTCGGCAATCGTCAGGCTAAGGCCGAGCCCCAGCATGATGACGCCGAGCGCAACGGGCAACAAAATGTTGGTGACTGTCGAGCTTTCCATGCTGCTCCGGTTATTTTTTTGGCCACGGCAAAGGTGGCCTGGTTTTCTGTTTTAAAACTCTTTTATCACGTGTTGTTGCCTGCGGCTAACTGGCAGTTTCTCTGGGATGTCCTTGATGATGACAAC
>JANMZU010000127.1:0-5845 GCA_031383585.1 Betaproteobacteria bacterium | reverse complement strand
CCAACGCCATTTTCGAATGTGTCTTGTGGCCGACCACGCCGTACACCACATGCGCGCCAACCTCCTCCAGCCGTGAAGCCCAGTTTAAGTTGGCTTCTTCGTCAAACCGCGCCATCAACTCCACGACAACAGTGACCTCCTTGCCATATTTTGCAGCATCGATCAGCGTTTCCATGATGACCGAATCAGTACCCGTACGGTAAACCGTCAGTTTGATCGCGACGACTTGTGGATCATGGGCAGCCTGTTGTATGAACTCGATAACCGGCGAAAAACTCTGGAAAGGATGATGCAACAGGATGTCTTGCTTCTTGAGCACATCGAACAAATCCTTTCCCTTTGCGACCTTGCCTATACCTTTCGACAAGCCGGGTACAAATACCTGAAATTTGAGCTCAGGCCGCATTACCTGATCAGGCACGTTCATCAAGCGCACCAAATTCACCGGTCCATTCACGCGGTAGATATCGACCTCATCGAGTTCGAACTGCGTAGCGAGAAACTGCAAGGTCTCTTCAGAGCAGTTGTCGGCAACCTCAAGCCTTACCGCGTCGCCAAGGTGCCGCTGCGGTAATTCGCCCTGCAATGCAAGCCGCAAATTCTTGATCTCCTCCTCATCGACGAACAAGTCCGAATTACGAGTCAGGCGAAACTGGTAGCAGCCGAGTACTTCCATACCCGAGAATAGTTCACCGACGTGCTGGTGCAGAACAGAGGTCAGAAAGATGAAATCGTCCTCGCCGTCAGCGACTTCCATTGGCAGCTTGATCACGCGCGGCAGCATTCTCGGTGCCTGCACAATGGCGCGTTGCGAATCGCGACCAAATGCATCGCGACCAGTCAATTCCACCGCGAAGTTGAGGCTCTTGTTGAATACGCGAGGAAACGGATGTGCGGGGTCAAGCCCAATTGGCGTCAAAACAGGCATCATTTCACGGAAGAAATATTCCTTCACCCAAGCCTGCTGCTTTGCATTCCACTGCGCGCGCCGCAGGAAGCGAACACCATCGGTAGCCAGCGTTGGAAAAATATCATCGTTCAGGAGAGCATATTGCTGCGCCACCATTGTGTGCGCGGCCTGCGCAATTAGCTTGAAAGTTTCTTTCGGTGTCCTGCCATCGGCACTTCGATTGCCGACACCGAGCTTGATCTGCTCTTTGAGACCGGCCACACGAATCTCAAAAAATTCGTCAAGGTTCGACGACACGATCGTCAGAAACTTGAGCCGCTCTAACGGTGGAATCTTGCGGTCTTCAGCCTGGGCAAGGACACGTCTGTTGAATGCAAGCAGTTGAATCTCGCGATTCAAAAATAACTCACTCGGTTTTGGCCGGCCCGCAGATCTCGTCACCATCGGTAAATTTTTTGGTTTGGTTTTTTGTTTGAAATTGCGGTTTAATTTTGATGTCATAGTATCGACAGCGTATTACGTTTTTGTGACGAGGGCCAGTGGCAACTTTCGTGTGACATACTCCATTCAACTACGAATTACGCGTCCAGCCAAATGCCCCACCACACTCTTGCCGCCGTTGACCTCGGGTCAAACAGTTTCCACCTTCAAATAAGTCGCGTGGTCAACAATCAGCTTTACCCGCTCGATAACCTGAAGGAAACGGTGCGCCTCGGCGCTGGCGTGAGCGCCGAAAAGTCTATCGAGCCCGTAACGGCGGCGCGGGCCTTGGCGGCACTGAGGCTATTTGCCGAGCGCCTACGTGGCCTGCCGAAAGATGCCGTACGAGTCGTTGGCACTAACGCATTACGGGTCGCGAAAAACGCCAACGCCTTTGTGAAGGAAGCAGAGGCCGTGCTGGGATATCCCATCGAAATTATCGCCGGACGTGAAGAGGCGCGACTTATTTACATCGGTGTGGCAAACAGCCTGCCGCCATCAAATAATCAAAGGCTGGTGGTTGATATCGGCGGCGGCTCTACAGAGTTTATTGTTGGCCATCGTCTGAAGCCAAAAGTGGTTGAAAGTCTGTATATGGGCTGCGTCACCTTTTCGGAACGGTATTTTCCCGGTGGCGTAATGGACAAGCGTACCTTTCGGGACGCACAAATGGCGGCACGCAAAGAAATAGAGCAGATCGCTGCGCGCTTTCACAAGGAAGGTTGGAAGGAAGCCTACGGCTCCAGCGGCACAGCCAAAGCACTTGGCATCATACTTGTTGAAAATAATATTACGTCAGAGGGCATCAGCCTCGAAGGCCTCGAATGGCTACGCGACAAGGCCATCAAAGCCGGGGGCTTCAAGTCACTTGATCTGCCTGGCGCGAAGGGCGACCGACTTCCGGTACTACCGGGTGGACTGGCGATCATGCTGACCATCTTCGAGGAATTGCAACTGCAGCGTATGTCCGTCGCCGATACCGCGTTACGCGATGGCGTCCTGCAAGACTTACTTGGACGTTCAAATCATGACGACATTCGGGACGCAACCGTTGAAGCGATGTCAAAGCGATACCACGTTGATCAAACGCAAGCTGCGCGGGTAAGACAATTGGCCTTGAGTTTGTTTGAACGCATCGACGAATCGCCCGATGCTGAAATCGCATTCCAGCGACGACAAAAGATGGCATGGGCCTGCCGTCTGCATGAAATCGGTACCGATATTGCGCAGGCTGGATTTCACAAACATTCTGCATACGTTATCGCCTACGCAGACATGCCCGGCTTCTCTAAACGGGAGCAAGCCTCGCTTGCGAAGCTCGTGCTTGCGCAGCGCGGTAAGCTCGCCAAGGTCGCTGCAGATTTGCCCCGAGAATCCTCTTTTGCAGCGAAAGTCTTATGTATTCGAATGGCAGTGCTACTTTCGCGCAGTCGGCGCAACGTAGAGTTCAATCGCTTCGGACTAGCAAAGATCAACAAAGACTTTAGGCTATCCGTGGACGCTGCCTGGCTTGATGCCAACAGCCTGACTGAATACGAACTGCGCCAGGAGGCGCAGGAGTGGGCCAGCGTGGGAATGAAACTGGAAATTGTCCCGACCGTCGCTTAACCTTGCTCTGCGACCATGTCAGGCGTCATCATCGCTACCAGCGCTGCCTGAGTATCACCTTTTTGCGGCGAGAATCGGAACCACCAAATTGCCCCCTTCTTCACCGAAAAGTAGCCGTCAACGCCGTTAGCGAGTCGCGCTGCTACCATGCCCAGAGTGGGCTGATGCCCTACCACGATGATGTTTTGATCGCTGTGAGGCCAGTTTGCCGCCTGCAAAATCGCTTCGGCTGGTGCGTCTGGCGCAATGGAGGCAACCGTGTCCATTGGCATGCCAAGTGCCGCTGCGGTTTGCTGCGCACGGACTGCCGGACTGGCAATGACGCGCCATTCACTCGCTCGTTGCGATGGCGTGCCCAGCCGCGGAACCAGCCAACGCGACATACGATCCGCTTGACGCTCACCCCGCTTCGTAAGCCGTCGGGCGAAATCGCTTGGGGCGAGGTCTTCGGCTTCTGCGTGCCGCCACAGAATGATATCCATCAGTCTACTCGGCGCCGGACACGGGCGGTGCCAATGCAGCTTGCCGCGTAGTGAG
This sequence comes from Betaproteobacteria bacterium, assembly GCA_031383585.1. GTDB lineage: Bacteria > Pseudomonadota > Gammaproteobacteria > Burkholderiales > Usitatibacteraceae > UKL13-2. The sequence continues at coordinate 2,310 of JANMZU010000127.1, read as the reverse complement.
GTAAATGCCCGCGAAAATGAACGCGATGCCGAAAAGATGAAACCAGAACATACGTTCTCCTAGAAACAGCCACGCCAACACGGAACCAAAAACCGGCATCAAATGCACGAACAAGCCGGCAACGTTCGCCCCCACCTGCTCGACGCCGCGGTTCCAGAAAATATAACCGACGAACGACGGGAATAATCCCAGATAAAGTAATGCCGCCACTACGCCGAAAGACCAGTTTATGGACTTTCCAGTCGCGATTTCCCACCCATAAACGGGCGTCATACCAATCAATCCAACTGTGGCACAGACCGCCAGTAGCCCAAGACCGGGGACGCCATCTGGCCGCCATTTCAGTAGCAAGGTGTAGAGCGCCCAAAGCGTCATGGAACCGAGCACGATCACGTCTCCACGGTTGAACTGCAGGGTGGCGAGTGCTTCAGGATGGCCTTTCGTCAAAATGGTCAACACACCGGCTAGCGAAACCCCAACGCCCAACAATTGTTTCGACGAAACGCGCTGCCTGAAGAACAGCACGCCAAGCAAGATAATGAGAACTGGTATTGCCGAATTGAGCATTACGCCGTTGGTGGCGGTCGTGTATTGGAGGCCAACATACGACAGCAGGTTATGAAAACCCGTGCCGATCAAGCCAAGCGCCAAGACTATCCTGCGATGTTGCCAGAGCGCGACGCGGTGCCGCAAGACCTGCGGCAGTGCAAATGGCAACATGGCGACCAGGGCGATTGCCCATCGCCACCATGCCAGCGCCACCGGCGGAATCTGGCCATCACCAACGAAAGCACGACCAATCACCCAGTTGCCGGACCAGAACAGCGCCGTCAACGAGAGCAATAAGTAAGGAGAAACGTCAGATTTGATGCGAAACATTGACGGGAGACCAGACACAAAAAAACCCGCTGGCAGAAGCGGGTTTTAGAGGAACTTCTATTTTTGAAGTTACGTGAGGGAATCAGCGAGCCCTATAAATACAACACGGCTGGGAAAACAGCCACTGCCAGGACAATCAATATCCATTCGACATTCCAGCGTTTCAGATGACCGGTGTAATAGAGAATTATGCAAACTATCGCGAACAAATAAAATGCAGCCAGTAACATTGCTTACCCCCGATGGACTTTGACAGCGCGCTAACATGCCGCTTCTATTAGTGCTAAGTTACCACACAATCGCAGGATTTTCACCCTCAGCGTGAATCGCTATACGGCATCCTCGCCCGTCTCACCGGTGCGAATCCTCACGACCTGACTCACATCTGTTACAAATATTTTACCGTCGCCAATCTTGCCGGTCCTGGCGGCATTGATAATCACGTCGATAGCCTTGTCCACCATCGAATCTGCCAGAATGACCTCTACTTTGACTTTTGGCAGGAAGTCGACCGTGTACTCTGCCCCGCGATATAGCTCGGTGTGGCCCTTTTGCCGGCCAAAGCCCTTTACTTCAGTTACTGTCAGGCCGGTGCAGCCGACTTCCGATAATGCTTCCCGCACTTCATCGAGTTTGAATGGCTTGATGATCGCTTCTATCTTTTTCATTCTTTCTTCCTCGTTATTTGGCGACGTACTTCGATGTTATCGGATAGCGCCAGTCTTTGCCGAAACCTCTGCGCGTAATCTTCGCGCCGACCGGACTTTGGCGGCGTTTGTATTCGTTGATCCGCAACAGTCTCGTCACGCGCGTAACGTCCGCATCCAGAAATCCCATGCCAACGATCTCTGAAGGCGATCTGTCCTGTTCCATGAACAATTCGACGATCTGGTCTAGCGTATCGTAGGGCGGCAACGAATCCTGGTCCTTCTGGTCGGGGCGTAGCTCGGCGCTTGGTGGGCGTGTGATGACACGCTCGGGAATCACGCGGGAGACGCTATTGCGAAACGTACAGAGTTTATATACAAGCGTCTTCGACACATCCTTCAGTATCGCGAAACCACCGGCCATGTCGCCGTAAAGCGTCGAATAGCCCACCGCCATCTCGCTCTTGTTGCCGGTCGTCACCACCATCGCACCAAACTTGTTCGAGAGCGCCATCAGCAAGGTGCCGCGCACGCGCGCCTGTATGTTCTCCTCGGTCGTGTCGGGCTTCGTACCTTGAAACTCTCCTGCGAGCGAGGTCTTGAACGCCTCGAACATCGGCGTTACGCCAATCTCGGAATATCGTATGCCCTGAATCTGCATCATTTCACGCGAATCATCGAGCGAAATTTGCGCCGTAAATTCGGACGGCATCATCACCGCATGCACGCGCTCTCGTCCCAGCGCGTCCACGGCGATTGCCAGCGTCAATGCCGAATCAACACC
>JANMZU010000061.1:0-2490 GCA_031383585.1 Betaproteobacteria bacterium | reverse complement strand
CGTAATTGTCGATCATCAGCAGCATGTCAAATCTCCCCGTCCAGGCCGTCCTGCACTTGTTCGGCGGCGCGTAAAACGGCGCGCGCCTTGTTTTCGGTTTCCTGCCATTCCAGCTCAGGGACCGAGTCAGCAACGATGCCTGCTGCCGCCTGCACATAGAGCATCCCGTCTTTCACCACGCCGGTGCGAATCGCAATGGCCAAGTCCATGTTGCCATTGAAACCAAGGTAACCAGCCGCGCCTGCATATACGCCGCGCTTGCTGGGCTCGAGCTCATCGATGATTTCCATCGCCCGCACCTTAGGCGTACCCGCTACCGTACCCGCAGGAAATGTCGCTCGTAGTAAATCGATCGCGCCGACATCATCGCGAATTTCACCATCGACGTTCGACACCAGATGCATCACGTGCGAGTAGCGCTCAACCACCATTTGTTCAGTCACTTTTACACTGCCTGTTTTAGCGATACGGCCAATGTCGTTTCTGCCAAGGTCAATTAACATCAGATGTTCGGCCAATTCCTTGGGGTCGTTCTTCAATTCAGTTTCCAGTTCCAGATCTCGCTCAGGCGTATCGCCACGCTTGCGGGTGCCGGCAATCGGTCGCACCGTCACCTTATTACCCTCCTGGCGCACCAGAATTTCGGGCGACGCGCCAACGATGTGAAAATCGCCCATGTCGAAATAGAACATATATGGCGAAGGATTGATGGAGCGCAGCGCCCGATACAAATTGATCGGCGGCGCATCGAACGGCTGCGAAATGCGCTGCGAAATCTGCACTTGCATGATGTCGCCATCAACAATGTACTGTTTGCACGTCGCCACCGCCTTGAGGAATGCTTCTTTGCCGATCTCCGATTTTGGCTCGCTATCAGCCGCGCCGGGCACATACACAGGCAGTGGCGCATATTGGCGCAAACCGAGGCGCAACTCCGTCAGGCGGCGTTGCGCATTGACGAATGCGTTTGGCTTGGCGGGGTCGGCATACACAATCAGGTGCAGCTTGCCGGAAAGGTTGTCCACAACAGCAAGTTCGTCGGAGAGCATGAGCAAAATATCGGGCGTGCCCAGCGTATCTTTTTTCAGCGCATGCTCATCGAGCTCCAGCTTGTGTTCGATGTAGCGAACTGTGTCGTAACCGAAGTAGCCGGCCAATCCCCCCGCAAAGCGAAGCGCGCCCTGAATCGGCGCAGCATTAAAACGCTTGCGGTATTTCTCGACAAAAACCAATGGATCCTTGACGAAGACGTGCTCCATCGTCTCGGTCTGCCCGCCGGCTTTGGCGCGAACGATGGCGCACTCTTTGCCTTTTACACGCAACCATTCGCGCGCGGGCAGGCCGATTATCGAGTAGCGACCAAAACGCTCACCGCCAATGACGGATTCGAGCAGGTAGGAAAACGGTTTGTTGGCCAGCTTGAGGTAGATCGACAGCGGTGTGTCGAGATCAGCGAAGGTCTCAAGCGTGACGGGGATTCGGTTGTAGCCCTGCGCGGCGTGCGCCGCGAATTGAGTTTCGTTCATGATTTTCCAGCAGAGGTTAAATAGACAAGCGGACAGCGAGGCAGCTAATTACTTAGCGCCAGTTCTGCCATCGCCACGTCCAAACCTGTTTGCTGAAAGTCATGTTGAAGTCGAGAGAAAATTTTATTGCGGAGACGCTAGCTTAACAAATTTTAGCGCCGCAGGAACATCATCGATAAATACATCGCAGTCCAGCCCACGCAACTCCTGACCTTCGTTGTAGCCGTAGGGAACAATGAATACCGGACAACCCGCCGCACGGGCGGCTTCGGCGTCGTTGACCGAATCGCCTACCATCAACAACTCTGCAGGACTGCATTCAAAAAATTTCGCAGCGTGTTGCAGCGGCAGGGGATGCGGTTTCTTTTCGGGCAGGGAGTCGCCGGATAGGATCAGTTCAAAATAGCTGCTCAGCCCGGACTTTTCCAACAAGGGTAGCGTAAATTTTTCTGCTTTATTAGTCACGCAGGCTAGACGAAAACCCTTATCACGCAAAGCATTGAGCCCATCGACCACGCCCGGAAAGGCAACCGAGGTTTCGCTGTAGCACTTGTCGTATTGCCGCTCAAAATTTGCAACCGCTACTTTTAGCGCCGTTGGGCCGACTTCACCGACCGCATCCTTGAGGGTCTTGGCGACCAGATTGGCTATACCCTTGCCGACAAAGGTCTTGATCAACGCGGGTTCCAGCGGTGCAAAACCAAGCGAAGCGCGCATCATGTTTGCCGCCGCAGCGATGTCACCAGCCGTATCGAGCATCGTGCCATCGAGGTCGAGCAACACCGCTCTAATCGGTATGGGAAAGCTGAACTTTGGCTTGGCACGAAATTTAGGCTTCTTGACTACTACTGCAGCCTCAATTGAAGCATCCGGCTGCGAGTCAATATCGACGGGCGTTCTCACGGCAATGCCGCCAGCATCCGCACCAGTGCTTGCGTCTAGCGATTCTGGGGCAGCGCTCACG
>JANMZU010000031.1:0-4477 GCA_031383585.1 Betaproteobacteria bacterium | reverse complement strand
AAATCATTCCGTACCTCAGGCGGCGCATCCGTCGCGTGGTGCCGGCGTACTGGTTTCAGATCGTCGTGCTGTGCATCGTGCTCTATTTCACGGCGTCGCTGCCGGGCTGGCAGGCGATCGCCATGCATTTCACTTTCCTGCAAAATTTCAACCAAGGATTTGCGTCTGCGCTCAATGGTGTCTACTGGACACTGCCGACTGAGTTTGGCTACTACCTGCTGCTGCCGTTGTTTGCAGCCATCGCCTTGCTGGTCCGTGGCCAAAGGGCCGCCGCATGGCGGGTGCTGTCAGTGCTGCTAATCGCGTTTGCCATCGCCTATCGGGTCTTGGCTTATGGCGCCATTGCCGAGGAAGGTGTTGGCAAGAAGTTCTTCACCTTGCTGCAGCTACCGGGGCTCATCGACCACTTCGCGATTGGCATGCTACTCGCGTGGGTTTACGTTCGGTATGCATCGCGAATCTCATCCCGATGGGCCGACTGCATGATGCTGGCCGGCTTGCTCGGTATCGTCGCGATGATGGCCTCGCTCGACAACGTTTACTTGCGCTATTGGAACGGGCATTTCCTGCTATTTATCGGGTATACCATCACGGCGTGCTTTATCGGCCTGTTGGTGCTGGGTGTCGCCATCGCCGGCCCTGCATCCCTGTCACGCGCATTGTTCGCCAATACGTTGATGCTATATCTTGGCGTGATCAGCTACAGCTTGTATCTTTGGCACATGCCGATTCAGCAATGGACGATGAAATTGCTTGATTACCTTTTGATAGCGGGCGACCGGCTCGGATGGCTAGTCGCGATCAGTGTGCCATTGAGTATTCTGGCGGCGATGATTTCGTACTGGCTGATCGAACGACCATTTCTTTCACACAGATCACCACCGACGACCTGACCCCGGTGAGTGTTTCACGCCAGCGCGCCTTCCTTGCGCGCGCCACGTCCCACGATCCACGCTGTCCCCGGTCCCAGCAATACCAGCGCCATCGCAAGCGGCAACCAAATCCAATGGTTGTTCATGCACACCGCAATCGCAGCCCAGCCCATGCTGCCCAAACCTTCGAGAATGCTGACGACACGGCTTTCCTGATAGCGTTTTTTCATGTTTCGCCGGTCGCCGCGGCGCGGGTTCCAAATCTGACACAGGGCGGCCGAGATCATGCCGCCACTGGCGCAAAAAATCAGCACAAAGGCAGCATAGGCATCGACCGTTAACCAGTACAGCGTCAGTGGCAGCAGCAATGCCAACACCGGCAACGCCGCTGCAGCAGCCTTGATCCAGCGCACAAAATTCATCGACACCGGCGCAGTCCCGATCAGCTCCGGCGCGTCCTCGGCGGCGATGGTCAGCCACGCCAGATTTCCCGCAAGCATCGATGTGATCATCACAAAGCCTGGCACCAGCAACCACGCACTGCGATCACTCTTGAAGCCGAGAAAAATCATCGGGATCAAATAAAGAATCTGCAGCAACGTTTGCGAAATGATCTGCGGGTCGCGGGCGAGCAACTTCCATTCTTTGAGTAGCAGGTTCATCACCATGCCGCCTCGAAACGTCACTGGCTTTGAGGCTGCCGAGCCACGCGATCGCGTCGTCCCGCCAACCATCGCCTCCTGTGTGCCACTCACAAAACGCCGGTGGGTGAAATTGATTACCAACCAGAAGCAGCCCACGCCAGCTACCGTCACCGCGACCAGCGGCAGCCATTCGCCGAGCATCGCGCGCACCGGCCACCACAGCACGCTATCAGGCGCGAACCATCCGCCTGATAGCGTTTCATTTTTAAGCCAAGCGCCGATGGCAGCCTGCCGTTCACGTGGCAGAAAATTGGCACTCTGCGACAGCAGGAAGAACCCCGCGCCAATCAACGCCGCCAGTATTTGCGAAATCGTCTTCGCTTTGCGCGCGCCAAACAATCGCACCAGCGTCATCGTCAGCCACAGTCCAATGGCGGCAGCCAATAGCGAAAGCGCCGCCATGACCGGATAAATACTCAACAAGCCGGGCTTGCCTGAGACCAATCCTGCATTTGCGAAGGGCAGCAACAGCAGGAAAGGAAGCAGGCACGCGGCGAGCGCAATCGCCAATCCGCGCACCGCGAATACAGCCCTTGATGACAATGGTGAGGCCAGCAGCAAATCGAGATCGCCGCGATCAAACACGGCAGAAACAGAGTGTGCGGTCGTCTGCGAAACCATGATCGACATCAGCAGCCACATAGCTGCCCCGGCCGCAGGAATCAGCCATTGCTGGAAGTCGGTGTTGCCCAAAACGCGTTCGCCGCGCAGCAGCCCCCACGCCGCGAGATGCACGCATGCCCAGATGAAGCCCCCACCGATCAGCACCAGCCAAACGCGCTTGCCACCGATGTTCCGCCAAGCCAGTCGCAGCTCGTGCCGCAGCAGCCACGGCCAGCTACCGGTAGCCATCAACTTCACGCAGCGTCCGTCAGATTCAGGAATACGTCTTCGAGCGAAGCCCCCGCCGAACCCGACTTTGCGCGCAGCTCTTCCAGCGTGCCATCGGCGACAATTTTGCCCTTCTGGATGATGCTGATGCGCTCGGCCAGCCGTTCGGCAATTTCCAGGATGTGCGTCGTCAACACCACCGTATTGCCCTTGGCCACATAGTCGACCAGCATGTCCTTGACGGCTTTCGCGGCGTGGGCGTCAAGCCCTGTCAGAGGCTCATCGAGGATCAACAGTTTTGGTGCGTGAATCAATGCGCCAGCCAGCGCCAGCTTCTGTCGCATGCCGCGCGAAAAACCTTCGGTGTATTCAAAGCGGTTGTCCCACAACTCCAGCCACTTCAACAAATCCTCGGCTTGAGCTGCAGCGCGGGTAGCGTCGACGCTCCACAAACCGGCGACAAATTCGAGATATTCCAGCGGGTTCAGCTTACCGTACAGCATCGGATCGTCCGGCAAGAAAGCCGTGATGCGCTTGGCGACATCCGTCTTGGCGACGGTGTCGTGACCGAAAATGGCGACCGTGCCAGCGTCGGCTTTCAGCAGCCCCGCGACGATGCGTAGTGTTGTGGTTTTGCCCGCGCCATTGGGCCCTAGCAACGCGTGAAACTGGCCGGATGGAATGCTCAGGGAAAGGTTGTTGACGGCGTATTTGCCGCCGAATTGTTTGACGAGACCACTGATCGCGAGGGCTGGCGTTTCCATTTTTTCCCCAATGAAAAACCGTCCCTGGGGACGGTTCGGTTCACCTGCAAATGCCAAACGCTAGCACCGGCGCGCCTCTTCGGCACAAATTCCGCGAAGAGCCGCACCAGTGCTATATCTACATCTAAAACAATGCCTCTTCCATCTGCAACACACTATCCGCACCTAGCACCAATGCATCGGCAAACGAAGGCGCCATCGTCAGGATATGGTCCGCATAAAAGCGTGCTGTCATGACTTTACCTCTGAGGTATTCGCCGTCGCCTTCACCGGCTTTCAGCTGCGTGGCCGCAGCCAACGCTGCGCGCGCCATCATCCAGCCGCCGGTAACGGTGCCCATCAATTTCAGGTAATGCACCGCGCCTGCAAAAACGGCAGCGGGATTGTTCGGGAACATGGTGGCAATCCACTCGGTGGCGCGTTTGGCATTCGCGATGCTGTCGGTCAATCTGGCGGCAATGGCTCTTAGATTGACGTCGTCCATCGCCAGCAGCAGCGCTGGCAGTTTGTCCATCTCGGCAATCAACGCCAGCGCCGTCTGACCGCCTTCGCGGCCGACTTTGCGCCCGACCAGATCGTTGGCCTGAATACCAGTGGTTCCTTCGTAAATCGCTGAGATACGCGAATCGCGATAGTACTGCGCTGCGCCGGTTTCTTCGATAAAGCCCATACCGCCGTGCACCTGAATGCCGAGCGAGCTCACTTCAATACCCACCTCGGTGCTCCAGCCTTTGACGATCGGGATCAGCAGGTCCACCAGCGCCTGATTGAAGCGCTTCTGCTTCTCGTCGGTCGAACGTTTGGCGATGTCCAGGCACGCCGAGGTGTAGTAGGTCAGCGCACGTGTGGCTTCGGCATAAGCGCGCATCGTCAGAAGCATGCGTTTGACGTCCGGGTGATAAATGATCGGCACGGACTTTGGCGACGGACCCAGTGAGGCCGGCACCGGCGTCACCGGGCGGCCCTGCACACGTTCACGCGCCCACACCAGTGCGTGCTGGTAGGCACGCTCCGCAATGGCGACACCTTCGAGCCCTACGCCGAGGCGAGCCGCGTTCATCATCACAAACATATATTCAATGCCACGATTCGGTTCGCCTACGACGTAACCGGTCGCGCCACCTGCATCACCGAACACCATCACACATGTCGGGCTGGCGTGGATGCCCATCTTGTGTTCGATGGACACGCATTTCACATCGTTGCGCGCGCCGACGGAGCCGTCGGCATTGATGAGGAATTTCGGCACCACGAAAAGCGAAATGCCTTTCACGCCTTCTGGTGCGCCTTCGATACGTGCCAGCAC
>JANMZU010000007.1:0-6185 GCA_031383585.1 Betaproteobacteria bacterium | reverse complement strand
CCTGGGAGTGAAAACAAATCGTAAAAGAGGGAAATCCGGTCGCGCCGAAAGTTTCAAGCGAAGACAACACAAATTAGACCATAGTGTGAACACCGTGGCGTGAACGAAATTCGGCCAAATTATCGGGTCATCAAATGTCCGGTGGTGCCCAGCGCGGATGTCTCTATCCATTATTCAGCATTTTTCAGCTTCTGCTGCCCGCAGAGCGCTTTCACGCCTGCGGGATTTGGTTCTGCAGACTGCATAATCGTCCCTCCCGCGACGTCATCGCGCGCACAACTATGCAAAACCACATCGACAACTTGGCACGCGGGCTGCCGTCACTGGTAAACAGTTTGGCAATCCTGATTGCTGCTGCCATTTGTTCTGGCGTTGTTTGTGCTCAATCACCGCGATTGCGTCTCGGCGCACCGCAAGTACTTTCCTCGCTGGGAAGCCAGCTATTGGTAAAAATTCCCATAGATGCTGCTGAATCGGGCGACGCCCTGCCTTCGGCGCGCTTCTCGTTAGGGGCAATGCCGCCCAATGCAGTGCTACCGTTTATCGAGCGCGCTGAAATCACTTTGGAGAAGCAGGGAGAGCAATATACGCTAGTCATTCGATCACGCGACGCGATAAACGAGCCTGCCGTGGGCATCGTGATCCGCGAGGAATTGCCCGGCGGTGCGCGCAGCCGCGAGCTCTTTCTGCTGCTGGACCCGTCGTCACGTGCGACGGCGCAATCTACCGGGCAGCGCCCCGGGGAAGTCGAATCTACTAGCGCAACGCCGCAATCTGGGCCAAGCGCGGTACGCCCTGCAAATGCCACTGCAAAGCCAGCGATGCCCTCCACACCGGCAGTCAGGAAACCGGCGGCGCAGACAAAGCAGGCCGCTACCAGCGCGCCGAATGCGCGCATATCACGCGGCGACACCGTCACACTGCCGCGCATCAAGCCCAACGGGCTCGCCTTTACCCTGCCCGCATTCTCGGCGGATAGCCCGCGTCTGAGGCTATCGTTCGGTGAAAACCTCGTATTGCGGCAACTGGCGACCGAAGCCGAACGCGCCGAACTACGCCTGCGGCGCTTCACGCTGGATTTTGACGACATGACCTCGGCATTTTTTGAGCGTCAAAACCGAACCATGCAATTGGAAAAAGAGCTGACTGGCCTCACCGCTCGGATCAGCGCAGCCGAACGCGCGATCGACATTGCAGCGCCATATGCAGCAGCGTCATCAGCGGCGGCAGTCGCAGCACCGGGCGCGCTACCTGCCATGGTCGCTCCTGCACCCGCTCCCGCGCCCGTCGTGGTCGCACCTGCAACGGCAGTAGTCAAATTTGCGCCTGCGCAAGATCAAACTGAATCGCAGTGGCGCTGGTGGCTGGCGGGTGGTCTGCTCGCTGCGCTTGTCGCCGTGATCTGGAGCCTTCTGGCCCTGCTTCGTACGCGTAGCCAGCCTAAACGACTGGAGGTTCCGACCGCGGAAGATCACCTAACAGAATCATTCCGGCATGCGCCTGCGGGTGAAGCACCGACCGCCGCGCTCGCGACGCGGCCCGATGCGTCTCCTCCAGAGGCCCCAGAAATCGCGGCGGCACTCGCCAGAGTTGAAAAGCAGAATGTTCCGCTGCCTGAAATTCAATTCGAATTACCCGAGCTTTCGTCAGCAATGCAAGAGGCGATTCAGAATTCAACGTCCAGCGCCGTTTCTGCATTGTCGCCAACGTTGAATTCCGTAGATATCTCGATTGACGATTTGGCAGCGCAACGGCTGCGTGGCTTGTTGATTGAATATGATGATATCGCCCGTCTCATGCCGCGTCTGGATTCGCCCAGGCGGCTACTGGAGCAAGCTGCGACGCTCTGCGATCACGGCGAAACCGATTTTGCCATCCGCCTTCTTGCCTTCTCGGCCTATAGCCAGCCCGCTACGCCGGAGTATTGGCTGGCTCTGCTTGAGCTCTTGTTCCTCGAAAAATTATCCCGCGAGTACCTTGTCAATGCGGCGATGTTCTACCAATTTCACGCCAAATCAACTCATTGGGATGAAGTCGTGCGTATCGGTTATCTGCTCAATCCGCGTGAGCCGCTTTTCGCCCCTGCGAAGACCTGGTCGCACGAGGCACCGGCTATCGGTACGTGGCTTCCCTTCTATCCGTTGAAGAAGCCTGGCGAAACGCCCGCGACTCGTCGTTAAGATCAACAGGTATTCGGCGAGGAATGAGTTCGATGCCTCCAAGGCACGCGGAACGAAGGTCTAAGCCTGGCGCGCCTCTTGGGGCCTTTTCCAGCTGCAATGCCCGCCAAATGGCGCTCAACGGCAAAATCACTGTAGCTATCTACTACGGCTATTTGCAAACTGAGATGGGAGTCGGGCTATTTTGCGCCCTCATTTATTTGAATTTTTTCTTGCTGCTGGTTCGAAACAGCGATTTATGCCGGGGTTATACAAAACGCCCATTGTTTGGAGTACGCCGGTCGTCTGTTTTGCGATCGCTGACGTCTAAGTTTGAAGTGCAGCAATGAAATTAGACTGGCCGCTACGCGGCTGACTGCGACCACATTGACTTCGGCCGTGGCGGACCGCTGCCGACCCACAAGAGCCATTCGGACTTCTCCAGACCGGTTTTCAAAAACCTCGAATGCGGATTCGGCGCCCGCTGACCTATGCAAGGGTAACGTCGTAGATACGTGTCATTTGCCGATTACTACGGCGCCACATTCGCTTTGTCCGCAGCGGGCACTTTGGGTTTGCTCTTGGCATTTTCGATGCACACTTTTATCATAGGCCGAAGCGCCTCATGCAAAGTCGCAGCCTTGTGCTTCTGGTTGGTTCGGGAGTAGATATAAAGTTCCTGCCATTGCTGGAGAGTCAGCCTGGCCTCCGCTACCTCGCTTGCGCATCCGCAGACTAGGTCTAACTTTTCCGGCAAGTAGCCGCGCCTGGCGCCTGCCTCTCGGCAACCTTTGTCCATCGCAACCTTGGTGCCCTCAATTTGCTGGTCTGTCACTTCGTCGGGAGTGAGAGCAACTGCAAACGCGTTGAATGCGGCGGCAAACAAGCTTGCGCAGAATAGTAGATTTTTCATTGAGATTAGACTCCGGTTCATTGAAGAATCCAGTTTGACCTATTAAATGCCGTCGCTTCTATTTTTCCATGCAGTCGAATGCACCCTTGCATGACTCAAAGGTATTGGGACGTGTCGAGATTAATTTGAAAGATCAAGTCGAGTGACTGGTGTTGGCCGAAAACAGCCAAAGTGAACTTGGTGGGCCCCTCGGCACTACAAGTTAATTTCGTACATCCATTCCTTGCCTGGAACTGAAGCTGCAATTGTGCGCTGGCTGGCATTCCATCGCATAGGCTTTCCATCGAAGGGGTTGCGTAGCTCAGGCGACGCCGCTTGCAGGAACGCATCGATCTCGGAATCGCTTTTCTTTGCTTTCACGATTTGTATGCGGAGCATATTGAGCCGCTGCATTGCAATTTTTGAGTGCATCGAACTGAGCAACTCCCCGGTCTTTATCTGTCCACGGATATAGAGTTGGCTGAGGATTCCGTTTATCAGGTTTGTGTAGTCTAGCGACGCGAAGCTCAGGTCCCCGCACTTGCTCGTCAGCGCGTTGACGCTACGCGCAACGTTTGCCGGCTCCGTTCTGGCAGCGCGCAGAAACGCCTGCGCATAATCATATTGCCGATTGGTCTGATAGTTTGGTCGTCTGAACGCGTCGAGTATCGGGTTTGAATCATTCCTGACAGTTTCCTCCTCGGCTCGCATGATGTCATCCAGATTGAAATGCTCGATATCTTTCCGCGCGAGCATCTGTGTCAACTCCTCCTCATGCGCAACTACGAGCATTGGTGCGCGCCGCAGCAAATCATCCAGCATCGCAAAGCTGAGGCTTTCATTCACGAGGTTGATCGCTGTTATGACCCAGGTCCCGCTAGCGGCGCTCAGCCTGTTCAAAAACATGTGGTTGGATCGCCATTTCTGGTAAGCGATCTCGGCACGTCCTTGCTGCAAATCCAGCAGGATCTCGGCATGGAGAAGCTTGTTGAGCGAGATCAGAATATGTCCGCGAAATATCGCCCGAGGCTCAAACTGGGTCATGTTCTGTATCTGTTTGTAGCGTGCCAGATGTGGGCTTTCGTGAATTATCCCAGCCAGTCGCTCAGCACTTACACACTTATTCTCGTTGGTCCCTTTCAAGGCACTGGAGTCGAGCCAGCATTCGATTTCCGGCGGATACACAAAATCGTGGCTACCGAGCAAACGCACTTGTTCCCATGCGCTTTTCGGATCGCGCGTGTCGGTATAGATTTTCTTAATTCTTTTGCCATGACCAATGATGTCAACGCCGGCCGGCGCGGTGATGCCGCTTAAAGCCAGCGTGGCATTCTGCTCGTCAGGAATAGGCGCGGCCTGCACCTGGTAGAACGCTTTGGCGGCAGGATTGAGGGCTTCATCAGGCCGTAGCCAGAGAAAAGCAACGTACAAAATGATGAGGCCCAAAAGAACCAGTACGACGCGAAAAACTTTGCGGGCGATAGCAGAAATTTTCATGGGTGTTACTTTACGCCCAGCTTATAAGGCGCGCAAAGACTCACGACTTGAGCCCCTGCGAACAAAAATAGTGATAGAGACTTCATTTCAATATCCTAGAGCTCCACGGTCTTACCGCTGAATGTCCGGTATCGAGAAAATTGAACTGCTATACCGACTGACTGGACCTGGCCGATTGCTACCATACGCGAGCAATAAAAATTACCCAATGGGTCCTAAACATACCAACTGTTTCCACAAGTGGCCTCGCAACATAAAGTCGTTTTGACTAAATAGGATCTTCGTCTGGTTCAATCCAGCCCAGCTCTGTTCCAATGTGGTCCTCCCTTAATGAACAAGATAAATCGCCACGCCAGCTTTCTTGGCGGCTTTGCGCAGATCCTTGTCCAAGGTTGCTATTGGTAGGCTGAGCCTCCGCGCCAATTCAAGATACTGGGCATCGTAGCCAGACAGCCGAAATTCTCTCGATACGGCGGCAACTGCCAACTGCACCCCGGAAGGGGCAGCCATGTCGGTCTCGATGGGTAACTTTCCCAGTTGATAAATGAAACCAGTCAAAGCAGACTCGCCGATCGACCCGCCATCCTCCGCGCAGCGCAGTACGTGAATGATTTCCGTGTACCAGAGTGCGGGGACTGTCGCGAATGCAGCATCGAACGAATCGAGAACCAGGTCGGCATAAGTTCGATCAGCCAACGACCCATCTCGCAGGGCCCAGCGAATAGTGACGGATGCGTCGAGAACGAAACCACCGGCCATCAGCGACGTCCTCGCACACGCATCTCGGCGAATTGCTGTTGATTAATCGTAGCGGTACGCATCGCCTTGATTGCTACAATTGCCCCATGTGTCTGTTGCGCAGCGTGGCTCGCGCTTGGAACCAGGTCCGCAACAGGTTGGCCGCGGTTTGTAATGGTGACCCGCTCGCCCTGCTGAACTTGTTTGATGAGCTCGGGCAGTTTTGTCTTCGCCTCGTAAATTCCATACTCTCGCATGATCACTCCCATAAAATATCCATGATAGTCTAGTCTACCAACTAGACCAGATGCGCGCAAGGGCGAGTTCACCACTTAAGCCGGGCTTTGATGGTCGGATTGAAGAACCCGTGTTTGCTTGCGCGCAGGTAACGACTTTATTGTCGCCTGCCACCGTGAACCAGGCGCCGGCCCGCTCGGCACGACCTAGAGCACCAAATGCAGCAGGGCGATCAGCCGCTTACAGTTCGGATGCAGAACGCCAAGGTTGCGTTCACGCCAAAATCCCTTAGGCCACCATATGCCGCAACACCAGCCACAGGAGCCGTGCCCCGGAAACTATCCGCCGTGCCGACTTGGCCCGGTTTGGCATCTCGAAGCGCAGACGTCACCGTCCTGTCGATGCCCGGGGCTGGCTCCGTCGCATTTCGCATTGGCTTGCATGCGCGAAGAATAAACGCCCGCCATAAAATCACAGCGGTGCAATCCGCATTGCTCGTCACTCTGCGTTGAGACGCAAAGTTGCTCACGGGTACCGGTCGCAGGGTAGTTCCTGTTTTGGCCTGCGAGAACAGCCGGGAGGCCGTAATGGTTCAATTGGTTTGTGGTTCAATTGGTTTGCGGTTCAATTGGGGTTGCGGTTCAATTGGGTTTCGATTCAAT
>JANMZU010000977.1:0-3663 GCA_031383585.1 Betaproteobacteria bacterium | reverse complement strand
CAAATGTCAGGCCCGGCAGCACGATGCTTGACCGCTCGCCTACCGTTGATCGCTCGCGGCTGGCACCGGCCTTGAACCAGAATTGGGAGGTTGAGTCGAGGGCATAGTGTCCACCGGCATCGACGCGGCTGTTGTAGCCGGAGACACGTTGAAATAGTCCGGTCACATCGCGCTTGCCGAGATCAACATCCGCCGAGAGGTGATTTGCATAGATGAAAAAGCTGCTGTTCCAGCTTGGTCTGAAGCCTAGCGCGGCAGTGAAAGTTTTCGCATCCGCCTGGAGTGCAGTATTGCCTGGTGTGATGCGGGTATCGATGAATTCGGCGAAGTAGGCCACCGGTGTTGGAGCCAACAAAAAGCCATTTGCGGTTACCACCGGCTCGATCAGCTTCAAATCATCGCTGCGATTGTGGCGCAGCGAGACGGTCGCGAAATTACCCGGTGTTTCTGCCAATGACTGATAGCGGTTGGAAGCGCCAAATACGATGGGGTCCAGCAAAAATCCCTGCAACAATTCAGAGCGCCGGTTGTAATCACCGGCATAGCGATCCGCCAGGAAAAGATGACTGCCTGCCCACAGCGGCAAGTAAGACTCCTGCGCGATATGGCGTGCCCAGGTCTCCATGCCGAAAAAAGACATCGCATTGCCGAGGTTGGCGGCACCCGCCTGATTGTTGGCGACCTGATTGAATGATTTGAGATAAGGCATCAACCGTACCGCCTCGCGCGCCTCGCGCACTGCTGCCGCTGGCTCGATGCCATCGACCTTGACGAGGCTCGCCAGCAGGTGCGGCAGCGGGTCGTTGGCGTCGAGTTCGGAGACCTTTTGGAGTTCCTGCAACGCACGGTCCGGCCGTTCCATGCGGTAGTAGGCGACGGCAAGGTACAGATGGGCGCGTGCGTAGCGGGGCTCAATCACGCCCGCTCGCAGCAATGTATTGACTGCCTCGTCATTGTTGCCCAGTTTGAGTTCGAGCACGCCTTTGCCGGTGAGCATCACGACGTTATCGGGTTGAATCGTGAGCGCTTTTTGAAAAGCCAACAGCGCGTTCGCATATTCACCTGCGCTCGTATGCAGCGTTGCAAGTTCACCCCAGGCAGTCGCGGATGATGCGTCCAGCTGGGTGGCTTTTTCGAGATGTGCGCTGGCCACGGCAACGTTGTCGCGCTCGGCTTCGATCACGCCCAGTCCCAGCCAGGGGCGGGCGTCTTTTGGCGCAATCTTCTCCGCCTTTGTATAGGCGGCGATGGCCTCAATGGCCTTGCCTTCAAAGCGGGCAATCTCGCCGAGTGTTACCAATGCGTCTACCGATGTCGGGTTGCGGCGCAGCGCTTCATCGACCTGTCGCCGGGCATCCGCTGCGTCGTCCATTTGTAGCGATAACTGCGCGAGCGCCACGTAAACCCGTTCGTCTGCCGGGTAACGCGAACCTGCCGCAACGAGCGTTTTTTTCGCCTCAGCGAGCTCACCGTTGTACGCCTGGAAATCGGCCACCAGCAAGCGCACTGATGCCGAATCCATCTGTGAATTCGCCATCGCTTTGCGAAGCCGTGTCGACGCGGGTTCAAGTTGCTGGTTATCGATCAAGGTTTTTATTTCCGCGAGTTCCTTCTGCGCCTCGTTGGACGCATTCGGTTCAACATAGCGCCGTGCATCGATAGTCCGCGACGATACCCATTGAATACGTTCGCGTGGATTAATTATCTGGACCTTTACGGGTGCCCGGCCTTGTTCAGCGCTTGCCTGCTCATTCTTGCCAACCAATACGCGACCTTGGTCATTCGAGAATTCGGCCTCGCCGCTAAAGACAGTCAACGTTGAACGACCATCCGGCTCGACAACAATTTCCCAGTCGGTGCCACGAATCGATGCGAGTGCCGATGGTGTCTGCATCGTCAACCCGCCCGGGGAAGTTTTGGATTGCATCCAACTGCGTCCAGCATTGAGATTCAGGATCGTTTTCTGATCCTTTCCCTGGCTCACTTCCTTGATTTGCAACACGCTGTTTTGCGCCAGGCGAATTTGCGTGCGGTCAGGAAACAACAGCGCCATTTTCGACGAGTCGCCCGTGCGAACGAGATTTGACGGGAATACCTGTTGCTTCACTTTGGCGGCTCGCCAGTCGAGTTGCTGCGTCTCGCGGTATTCACCCTTGCCTTCGAGGCTGACGATCTCGGCGGCGGGAAGCGGGGCCGCGAAAAGCGCCGTTGAAAATGTCCCTAGCAAGGCGATAAACGTTCGCGACGAAATTTGTAATAACTGGTGGGTTCGTTTGTGTGTCATGAGGTGAATTCAAAAGGGTAAATTTGTTCGCATAACGAATATCCTTGATCAATCACACTCGATCGCGTGTCGCAGCCCAAACGGTAAATGCGTCCGCCACCTAAAAACGCCGTCCCGCCCGCATTCCGCCAAAAGAACAGCGTAAAACCATACAAACTATTGCAGATCGCCATTCTATGCGGGTTTCCAGCCGTTTTCCCCTCAAACGCCGCGATAGCAATCGAGTTTGGTCATTTACTGCGCGGGTTGGTGGCCATTCAGGTTTACACCGAATTAGGTCAAAACCGATGCCGCGTAATCGCCACCTTCGCTCCTGTCGGCAACGTCAACATCGCATTGGCCGTATCGGTAAACACAATCGACACCGTCCCCACATTGCTGTTGACCAGAATCGGCTTCTTATACGGCCCGGTCAGCGTCTGCCCATTGCCCGCCTGGTACCAGTTACTGCTGAACGTCTGCGGCGTGGTCATTAGCCCCTGTGCCACATACCAGACCGGTCTGCCATCAGCCTCATACATATAGCCTGCAATAAAGGCGAATTTATTTTTGAACTCCATAAAGAAACCCCGCCCGCTCTCCGCCTCATTCCACCACCAGCCGTTCTCCGGCACAAAGGCAGGTGTAACCCCATTGCCGGAGCCAATGATCGTATCAAAGCGCTGGATCGGAATCGAGCCGCCCGGCCAGATCAGTGTGCCGGTGCGCGCATCGGTGAATGACAGCGTGATGGGGCCGTCAAGGGTGACGGGTGACGGTGCCTTGTAAGCGCCAGTGAGTGTCTGCCCATTGGAAACATGGTAGAGCGTGTTATTGAAGAACGAACCATCGAGTGCCGCCGGACCAGCCGAGACCACCCAGGTCGCTTTCCCGGTTTCGTCGTACAGATAACCCGACATGAACATGGTGTTGCCGCGCACTTCAATGCCGAAGCCACGTCCATCTTCGCCGGGATACCACCACCAGCCGGTTTGTGGGGCTTGTGGCGCACAGATATTGGTGCCGGGCACGGTGACGACGTTGCGGTGGATGCCGTTGTTGATCATCGACTGAGAGTTCGCACCGTATCCGACGTAAAAGACGGCACCTGAGACAAGAGCGGTGCTGACGCCATTGAGAACGCTCACGGTCGCACCCTGGCTGCTGAGGACACCGGTAAGGAAGGCCTGCAGGGTGCCGGCGGTGACAGCAGTAAGTTGGCCCGAGGCGGTGAGTTGGGCTAGTACACAGGGTAGTGGCGCATCGGCCGTACCAATACTGCGGGTGACGGGGCCTTTGTGATTGATCAGTGCCTCAGCGGAGACGTTCTTGACCATGCTGGCCGGCGCGAGAGCAAACACGTAGACGCTGCCGGTAGTGCCCACATCCTGCGGACGATA
>JANMZU010000971.1:0-4160 GCA_031383585.1 Betaproteobacteria bacterium | reverse complement strand
AATCGCATGCCTCCCATTTTTCTCATCACTCTGCCACTTGCACGGTTTCCGGCTGGTAACTCAGCAACGGCGGACAACTGCAAAACACATTCTTGTCGCCATACACATTGTCGATGCGGCTGACCGGTGGCCAGTATTTGGTCTGCTTCAATCCCTTGACCGGGAATGCGGCGCGCTGGCGCGTGTAGTCGTGCGCCCATTCGTCGCTCATCACCATCGCGGCGGTGTGCGGTGCATTGCGCAGCGGATTGTCGTCGCGATCTGATTTACCTTCCTCCACAGCGCGAATTTCTTCGCGGATGGTGATCATGGCGTCGATGAAGCGGTCGAGTTCCTCCTTCGATTCGCTCTCCGTCGGCTCCACCATCAACGTGCCGGAGACGGGAAACGAAAGTGTCGGCGCATGAAAACCAAAATCGACCAAGCGCTTGGCGATATCTTCGGCGCTGACGCCAGTTTTTTCCTTGAGCACGCGCGGGTCGAGGATGCATTCGTGCGCGACCAAGCCGCCCTTACCAGCGTACAGCACCGGATAGTGTGGCGCCAGTTTCGCCGCGATGTAGTTGGCGTTCAATATCGCCACCTGTGTGGCCTGCTTCAGCCCTTCCGCACCCATGAGCGTGATGTAAGCCCACGAGATGGCCAGGATGCTGGCGCTGCCGTACGGGGCCGCAGACACCGGGCCGACAGGATGGCCGCGGTCGATGGTCGCGCGGGCGGGCAGGTACGGTGCCAGATGCGCGCGCACCGCGACCGGGCCTACGCCGGGTCCGCCGCCGCCGTGCGGAATGCAAAAGGTTTTGTGCAAATTGAGGTGCGAGACATCCGCGCCAAATTTGCCGGGACGCGCCGTTCCGACCAGTGCGTTCATGTTTGCGCCATCAAGATAAACCTGGCCGCCATGCTCGTGCACGATATTGCAGATGTCAACGATGGCATCTTCGAATACGCCGTGCGTGGACGGATACGTCACCATCAGCGCGGCGAGAACATTGCTGTGTGCTACCGCCTGACGCTTCAAATCGGCAATATCGACGTTGCCATCGCTGTCGCAGGCAACCACGACCACCTCCATACCCGCAAGGTGTGCCGAAGCCGGGTTGGTGCCATGTGCGGAACTTGGGATCAGCACGGTATTGCGATGTCCTTCATTGCGCGCCCGGTGGTAGGCCTGGATTGCCAACAGCCCAGCGTATTCACCCTGCGCGCCGGAATTCGGCTGCAGCGACACCGCGTCGTAGCCGGTGATTTCGCACAACATTTTTTCCAGATCCGTGATCATTTCGCGATAGCCGACAGTCTGGTCATCCGGCGCAAACGGATGAATGTCGGCAAATTCCGGCCAGGTCACCGGGATCATTTCAGTTGTGGCGTTCAACTTCATGGTGCAGGAACCCAGCGGGATCATGGTGCGGTCGAGTGCCAGATCGCGATCGGCCAGCATGCGCAGGTAGCGCAGCATCGCGGTTTCCGAATGATGGCGATTGAACACCGGATGGGTGAGGTACGCTGAAGTGCGTAGCAAATCGGCGGGCAGCATCATGTCGACAGACGCCTCGATGACTTCAAACGCAGGCGCTGTTTTGCCTGCGCCTGCGAATATCGACCACAGCGTGGTGATGTCTTCTGCCGTGGTGGTTTCGTCCAGGGAAACGCTAACGGACGCTGCATCGATGCGGCGCAAATTGATCTTCTTCGCCAGCGCGCGTTCGATGATAGCCTCGGTTTCTACGCCGGTGTGGACCCTGACGGTATCGAAGAACGCGGCATCGGTGATATTGTGGCCAAGCAGTGACAAGCCTTTGGCGAATGTGGCCGCCAGTCTGTGCACATAAAGCGCAATGCGCTTGAGACCCTGAGGGCCGTGGTACGCGGCGTACATCGAGGCCATCACAGCCAATAGCGCTTGGGCGGTGCAAATGTTGCTTGTGGCCTTTTCGCGGCGGATGTGTTGTTCGCGTGTTTGCAGGGTAAGGCGATAGGCGGGGTTACCCATCGTGTCCACAGATACGCCGACCAGACGGCCTGGTAGCTGGCGCTTGTACGCATCTTTGCACGCCATGAAGGCAGCATGGGGCCCACCGAAGCCCATAGGCACGCCGAAGTGTTGTGTATTACCGACGGCGATGTCGGCACCGAGTTCGCCCGGTGGCGTGAGCAACGTGAGGCTGAGGAGATCGGTTGCCATTGCGACCACGGCACCCTTGACCTGCACCGAAAGAATGAGCTTTCGATAGTCGATTACAGCACCAGTCGATGCCGGATATTGCAGCAGCAAACCAAAAATATCATGCTCCGCGGCGCTGGCGACATCACCGACGATGACCTCGATGCCCTGGCCTTCCGCGCGGGTGCGGACGACCTCAATTGTTTGTGGGTGGCAGTGATCGGATACCAGGAACTTGGGGCTTTTTGTCTTGGCAAATCGCCGAGCCAAAGACATCGCTTCGGCGGCGGCGGTGCCTTCGTCCAGCAGAGATGCATTGGCGATATCGAGCCCGGTCAGATCGCTGACCATTGTCTGGAAATTCAATAGTGCTTCGAGGCGGCCCTGTGAAATCTCCGGCTGGTAGGGGGTGTAAGCGGTGTACCAGGCGGGATTCTCCAGCACATTACGCAGGATAACTTTGGGCGTGTGCGAATGGTAATAGCCCATGCCGAGATAGTTTTTGAATACCTTATTCTTTCCGGCCAACGTCTTCATCATTGCCAGCACTTCGGGTTCGCTCCGGGCGGATGGCAACGCGAGCGGTGCAGCGGAGTGGATGCTTGGCGGTACGACGTCGGCGATGAGTGCGTCCAGCGTGGCGCGGTTAAGTACGCTCAGCATGGCCCGCTGGTCCTCACTGGACGGGCCGATGTGGCGAGCGATGAAGGCGTCGCGAGACGTCAGGGCAGCGAGGGTGGGGCGGGTGACGGTCATGAATATTCTCAGCAAGTGTTCTATGTTTTCGTTTGTACGGGTCGGGCCAGACAGTACTGCGTCGCAGCCATGCCTGAATCAACTCAGTTCGAATGGTGATTTCGGATGTAGCTATTTAATGACGGGCGGAGAAGTCCATTCAGGTTTCACCAATGCTGATCGCGTAATCGGACGCATTGAGCAAGGCACCAGTGGTCGCATCTGCGGCCGGCTTCAGTTTGAACAGCCACGCTTCATATGGCTCGCTATTGAGCGTTTCCGGGGAATCGGTCAACGGTGTATTGACTGCAATGATTTCGCCTGCGACAGGCGCATATGCGTCCGACGCCGCTTTTACCGATTCCAGCACGACACAGTTTTCTTTCGCCGAGACCGTTCTTCCCACTTCGGGCAGTTCAATAAAAACCAGATCACCTAACGCGTCTTGCGCATGATCAGTAATGCCAATCGTCAGCGTGCCATCAGGCTCGGTGCGAATCCATTCGTGGCTCTCGGTGTATTTCAAATCGGCGGGAATAGTCATGCAGTTTCTCCAGATGTAGATGAAGGTTTAATACGAGTTAAATAAGGGATTGGCCGTTGCGGACGAATGGGATTTTTACCACCAGGCAATCGAGCTGCTTGCCGCGTACTTCCGCCTGCACGGTATCACCGACGGCAATACCAACCGGTATACGCGCCAATGCGATCGACTGCGAAAGTGTCGGCGAGAATGTGCCGCTGGTGATTTCGCCCGTGCCTTTGCTAGTGTGTATCACCTGATGCGCACGCAATACGCCTGGCGCTTTCAACACCAGCCCGACCATCTGCATGGCGACTGGTTTCGCTTGCAGCGCGTTGCGACCAACAAAATCACGCTCGGTTTTCAGGTCTACGGTCCAGGCCAAGCCCGATTCCAGCGGTGAAGTCAGCTCGGTCATGTCCTGGCCATACAAATTCATGCCCGCTTCGAGGCGAAGCGTATCGCGCGCGCCCAAGCCACAGGGACTGACGCCAGCAGCCAGCAATTTTTCCCAGAACATGGCGGCCTGAGCAGCGGGGACGATAATTTCGAAACCGTCCTCTCCGGTATAGCCGGTGCAGGCGACGAAAAGTTCGCCCACGGTCACGCTGTTGAATGGTTTCATCAACGCGAGTGTCGCTGCCGCCTCGGGCAGCATCTCGCCGACAATGCGGCGCGCCTGCGGGCCTTGCACGGCAATCATCGCGACATCGTTTCTGGGCGTGAGTACGACTT
>JANMZU010000959.1:0-6909 GCA_031383585.1 Betaproteobacteria bacterium | reverse complement strand
GATGCAGCAGGGTCTTGCCTTTAGGTGACCAGGCAAGTGCCAGTGCAATCATCACGGCATCGATGATGGATTGATCGAGGCCGCTCGCGGGCCCGATAGGCGGCAAAAATGACGCTTGGAACGCGATGCTACTCGGCACTTCCACTGGGATAACCGGGGCTACTGGTTTGGCAGCTTTGTGCGATTTTGGTTTTGAGACCATATGTGTCTGTTGATAGGGCAATGATTGGAGATTGGGGGGCCTTGTTGGCAATATCTATCAAGACCGGACGGGAGTTGATCGAAAACGGCGGCGCAAAGGTACGGGCGATTGATTAGGCACAGAAATGTTTTGCACCAAAGACTTCCAGCATTGACTTGCACCCAAGAAGCCGATCCATCTCAAGCCCCGTAAGGCACCCAGATATTCTTTACCTGGGTTGCTTCACGCAGCACGTCATCGATGTTTGGCAGTGCGCCAACAGCACCCATCATGAAAGTGCGCTTCATATTCGCTGCACTCGCTTTCTGGACCGCGCTTTGTCCTGCTTCTGGTCCTGCATACCAGATGGCGTCCACATCGTCATGCTCGCTGAGTGTCTTCCCGAGCTCATCCCGATTACCGGTGACAATGTTGATGGTGCCGTGCGGAACATCCGAGGTATCAAGCACCTGATAAAGATCGGTGGCGCTGAGAGGGTGAATTGGCGATGGCACAATCACCAGCGCATTGCCCATCGCCAACGCTGGCGCCGCGAGGGCGACGAGGGCGAGCAGCGGATGGTCGTCCGGCATGAGGATGGCGAGTACCCCCATCGGCTCAGGTATTGCAAGGGTCACGTTGCGTTGCGGCACACCGTGGATGCGTCCGTCGTATTTATCAGCCCAGGCGGCAGCGGTGAACAGTTGCTCGATGGCGGCTTCGACTTCAACATGCGCGGCGCTTGGGCTCGCCCCGGTTTGCTGGCTGATGCGGCGAGCAAATTCATCGGTGCGGGCCGCGAGATTTTCGGCAAGATAGTAGATCACCTGTGCGCGACTGTGTGCGGTGGCTTTGGCCCAGCCGCCAGCGGCAGCGCGGGCGGCTTCGACGGCGTTTCGGATATCTTTGCGGTTTCCCGCACCGACTTCGCCGATCAGATTCTTGCCGGGGGCATAGATATTTATCGACAGGCCGCCATCGGGGCGCGCCTGCTTGCCGCCGATGAACATTTTTGCGGTGCGGTCAATCGGCGGAATGAGTGAAGGTGAAACACCAGCATTGGCGCGGCTTGCCGAGCTTTTTTTGCCGGCAGAGCGCACCACTGCTGGAATTTTTACTATTTTTGCGGGTTTGCGTTTTACGTATTCGAACAGGCCTTCCCGTCCACCTTCACGACCGAAGCCAGATTCACGATAGCCACCGAAGCCGCTGGCAGCGTCGAACTGGTTGGTGCTGTTTATCCAGACTGTCCCTGCCTTCACTTGCGTGGCTAAATCCAGCGCCAGATTGATGTCCTCGCTCCAGATGCTGGCAGCCAGGCCATAGCGGGTGTTGTTGGCGAGTTTCACGGCCTCTTCCGGCGTACGAAAGGTCATCGTCGCGAGCACCGGACCGAAGATTTCGACCTGTGCAATGGTGGAAGCAGGTGCCACATTCGTGAACAAGGTAGGCGGATAAAAGCATCCCTCCCCCTTGCTGCAATCTGCCGCCCAGCTAGGCTGCCACATCGTCGCGCCCTCGTCGGCACCTTGCTTCACCAACGCCTGGATTTGTTTCAACTGTACCGGCGCGACGATGGCACCGATATCCACCGCTTTGTCGAGTGGATCACCGACGCGCAGCTTCTCCATGCGCGCGCGAAGTTTCTTGATCATCTTGTCGGCAACGCCTTCATGCACCAGCAGTCGTGAGCCAGCACAGCAAACCTGCCCCTGATTGAACCAGATCGCATCAACGACGCCCTCAACGGCGCTGTCGAGATCAGCATCGTCGAACACCATGAACGGGCTCTTGCCACCCAACTCCAGGGAGAGTTTCTTGTGCGTGCCCGCGGTGGCTATGCGGATGATGCGGCCGACGTCGGTTGAACCGGTGAAAGCAATTTTGTCGACATCCGGATGATCGACCATGGCGCTACCGGTGCGGCCATCGCCAGTGACGATGTTGACCACGCCTGGCGGCAGTCCGACGCTGGCGCAAATTTCGGCGAACAAAAGTGCTGTGAGCGACGTGAATTCAGCGGGCTTTAATACCACGGTATTGCCCATCGCAATGGCGGGTGCAATTTTCCACGAGAGCATCAACAGTGGGAAATTCCAAGGGATGATCTGACCAACGACGCCGACGGCCTGGTGATCCGGCAACTCCTTGTCCATCAACTGTGCCCAACCAGCGTGATAGTAAAAGTGCCGCGCCACAAGGGGTATATCGATATCGCGCGTCTCGCGGATCGGCTTGCCGTTATCCATGGTCTCAAGGACCGCAAACAGGCGCGAGTGTTTCTGAATCTGGCGGGCGATGGCGTAGAGGTAGCGCGCGCGGATGTGGCCGGGAGTAGCAGACCATGACGGGAATGCCTTGCGAGCAGCTTTTACGGCGCTGTTTACGTCGGCAACCGTGGCTTGCGCAACGCTGGCGAGTTTCTTGCCCGTCGCCGGATTGGTGGAGTCAAACCATTCCTTGCCCGACGGATTCTTCCATTCGTTGTTGATGAAGAGCTGGAATTTGGCGTTGTGCTCGGCGATCCAGTCGAGCGCGGGTTTGGCGGCCTCGGGAGCGGGACCGTAGGCGAGGGATTTGGTAAGTTCTGCGACTTTCATTGTCTGGTGCTTTCTAAAAATTTCGTCATTCCCGCGCAGGCCGTAACGCAGCGACTCTAATCTGCAACTCTTTTGAAATCGTCCGTTGATACGTCGTCCCACCTCGCGCCCTGCATGGCACTCGGATTCGCGAGGCATTCGACATGCCGCAGGGCATGTCTCATGTCCACGCTCATCCTATTGGCTGATACTGCATAGACGCATAGCGCCCATAGGCAAAATGTTCCAACTGCCGCTCAATGTCATTTACCAGCGCCGAAGCACCTAGGCGGAACAAATGTGGTTGCATCCATTCCGCGCCCAGTTCTTCTTTCATCAAAATCAACCAGTCGAGCGCCTGCTTGGCCGAACGAATTCCGCCTGCCGGTTTGAAACCGACCTTCACCCCTGTTTGCTCGTGGTATTGGCGGACGGCGCGAACCATCACCAGCGAACCCGCGATGGTCGCGTTGGTGGGCTCTTTGCCAGTGGAGGTCTTGATGAAATCGGAGCCCGCCTGCATGCAGACGATGCTGGCGCGCATGATGTTTTTCAACGTGCCTAGTTCTCCGGTCGCAATAATCGCCTTCATGTGTGCGGGACCGCAGGCTTCGCGGAACGCTTTGACTTCGTCGTATAGCGCGCGCCAGTCGCCGTTGAGCACATGCTCACGTGAAATGACAATATCGATTTCAGCTGCACCGTCCTTCACGCTGGCCTCAATTTCTGCGATTTTCTGTGGGAACGGATTCAGACCGGCCGGGAAGCCCGTGGAGACCGCCGCGACGGGAATGCCCGACCCACGCAGTGCTTCAACCGCCGTCGCGACGAAGTGGTGATACACACACACGGCACCTGTCGCGAGTTTGTCGGGGTAGCCTACATCGTGCAACAACTCATTGCGAATCGGCTGGCGAGCCTTCGCGCAAAGCCGTTTTACCGTGCCCACTGTGTCGTCGCCGCTGAGCGTGGTGAGATCAATAGTTTTGACGGCGTGGATCAGCCAGGCTGCTTGATGCTCTTTTTTGACCGTGCGGCGGGTGGACATGGTCCCGGCGCGGCGCTCGACTGCACTGCGATTGACGCGCACATCTTTGACAGGGCCGAGATCGAACTTGGTGCCAGGATTGCGGCCTTCTTCAGCCGTAGAGTGCGGGGAGCCGGAAACATTGATCTGGGTGACTTTGGCCATGAAAATCCTCGGAAGTGAGGGAAAATTATACGCCTGCCCCCGCGAGGACTGAGGATCGGTGTTGGCGCGAATGACGCGCTTCCGCCCACGATAAGCGAAGGCGCGCGACGATCAAGTCCGCAGTCAGCAAGAACTCACATTTACATCAGTTCTGCCAGCTCGGTATCCAAAAGCTGCTCAGGAATGATTACCACCACCCGGTCACCACGCTCCTTCGAATCGAGTGCACTCTCAGCACGATGCATCGCGCTACGTGTCAGATCATAAGACTTCTGCACTTCCATGCCCACCACATGTTCACATACGCCGCAAACAGCGATTGGGCTGCGCATCTCGCCAGGTGCGACGGCAAACGGGCTCTGCTCGATTATCTTGTGTATGCGCCCGACCGTATCCTGAATTTGGTTGTTGTCGCAAAACCCGACTACGAAAAGATGATCGCTCCAACGTGCCACCCAGTCACCGCGGCGCGTGTTCAGCTTGAAAAGGCTGGCGACGTGCTGCAATAGCGCGTCAACCTTGTCGTTACCGAACTGGGTGCCGATTTCGCTCATTTTGTGTAGCGAAATGAATGCGAGATGAAACTTCATCCTGCCGCGCTCGGACCGGGCCACGTCTTCAAGCATGTGCCTCTTGCCGGCGCGCCGCGAATAGACGCCGGTGAGCAAGTCGTCATCGATGGCTCGATTCAATTGCGAAGAATCCATCTCGGCGCGTTTGCCGATATAGTCCGCGTCCCGCATCAACTGGCCAAAGATGTCGTGACCGTCCTGGGGCAACACATCCACTGGACGACGCTCCAGATAGGCGCGCAGCGCCTCTGCCGTGGCCTCTATAGGCTGAAGCAGGAGGCGCATGGCGACGTAGGCAGCGACCCACGAACCGAGGTTAAAACTTGCGATTAACAACAGGATGCCGGGCTCGAAAGGGCTACCGACTGCAACCTTGGCGATAATGTAAATCAATAGCGACAGCTGCGAGCCGATGAAAAGAGCAAAACCGAGCTTACGCTCAAGGCTTTCACGCACCCACGGCAGGCTGTCGAGTAGACGATAAAACTTCAAGCGGCAAAATATCCGGAATGGTTAGCGTGGCTGGCAGAGGAAATATTATGGCGCATTGTCACAGCTTGTGAGCCGCACTTCCAAAAATTCCGCATGCTGCCAGCCTGGCGGCAACGTCCCCGCTAGGAAACCGCCCAAGGTCAGCGAATCCGCTGTGTGTGATATTGCTAAACGCCGGCGGTCGGCGCCATCTGGCTCAAGCCGCGTCAGAAACTCCCGTAATCACCAGCTTGATAGTCGTAAAGCTGAAACCGCGCGACTGCAAATAGCGAATCTGCTTGGACTTCTCTTCCGCGGATTCCGCGACCTCGCCGAATTTTCTTGCCCAAAGCGCGCCAGCGCGATCCTGTTCGCTTTCGCTCAGCGTCAACACCGCCGCACTGACCTGGTCTTCGGCAACGCCCTTCTGTCTCAAAGTGTGGGCAACACGCTTGACGCCAAACTTAGCACCCAAACGCCGCGACGCGGATTCAGCAAACCGCGCTTCATTGAGGAAACCTTGCTCGTGGCACCAGTCAGCAGCGGCCTCGACGTCGTGGTTGTCAAACCCCGCAGACGTGAGCTTGCTGACGAATTCGCTTCGAGAAAAATCTCGGCGGGAGAGCAGCTTTAGCGCAGCTGAAACAAGCGCCTTGTCTTCCGGCTTTGTTGCTGCGGCGGCGTGATTATTCAAAATCATCCATTTGGCCTACGCCGTCAACTCGCAATATTCAACAACCGCAGTTGGAGCGGGGATTTGCCGACCATCCTCGCAGAGCCTATCCAGATGGTGCACGATCGCGTCGTGCATATTTGCCTCAACTTCATCGATGGTCGCGCCGGTCTTCATGAAGCCAGGTAGATCCGGCACATAGGCACAAAAGCGACTCTCTGATTTTTCGATCACGACGGCGTAGCGCATGGCTCTGGTCCTTTGCGTTGATAACGTTGAATGTCAGTGGTTGCGGGAAAACAACCAGCCCACACTCTGGCAGTGAGAGCAAACCATGCGGCTTTGCCATCCCGTTGCTTCGCATGTCGGGCACTTCTGCCAGACATTCCTTGCGATGGTGCTCGCGAATCTCCCAGGACAGGGATTCCCGGCACGGTTACGGCCGCACGGTTGATTGACCGAACCGGACGAAAATGAAAATGCCGCGCAGCGTGTGCATACGGCGACGGGTTGCTCGCGTTGTGGACGCGCAAGCAGGCGGGAACCAGAGCGCGAGCGTGGTCGCAAAGGTTGAGTGCGCGAATGCGCTGAATTTGTGTGTTGCTTCAATACTTCCAGAAAAAAATTGGCATGCATGGCGAATTCCATTCACTGCAGATGAAAAAAGGGCCGCTCTCGCTCAAAAACTTGAATCCGAACGGCCCAACCATCGACTTTTGGCAATGAGCAATTACTCTTCGACTTCTTCGCTCTCATCGCTACCGCCACCAACGCTGCCGCCAACACCGACAGCAGCGCGAATCCTGGCTTCAATTTCTCTGGCCATCTCAGGATTTTCCTTGAGGAACTTGCGAGTGTTGTCCTTGCCCTGACCAATTTTCTCGCCCTTATAGGCGTACCACGCGCCGGATTTGTCGACGATCTTGTGGATTACACCTAGCTCGATGATTTCGCCTTCGCGTGAAATGCCCTCTCCGTACAGGATGTCGAACTCAGCAATCCGGAAGGGCGGTGCAACTTTGTTCTTGACGACCTTCACACGCGTCTCAGAGCCAATTACTTCATCGCCATTTTTGATGGCCCCAATACGGCGAATATCGATACGTACTGATGCGTAGAACTTAAGCGCATTACCGCCGGTCGTGGTCTCGGGACTGCCGAACATGACGCCAATTTTCATGCGGATCTGGTTGATGAATATAACCAGTGTGTTCGACCGTTTGATATTGGCGGTGAGCTTG
>JANMZU010000918.1:0-12330 GCA_031383585.1 Betaproteobacteria bacterium | reverse complement strand
GGTGTTTGAAATTCAAAAAAAAGCGGTCTGGGCTGAACCCCGACCGCTTTTTTTGGTGAAGCGCTTGATCAGTCGCTGCTGGTGATTCCGAGCAATGCCAGCAGATTGCTGAAGATATTGTAGATGTCCAAGTAAATTGCCAAAGTCGCACTGATGTAGTTGGTCTCGCCGCCTGTAATGATACGGTTCACATCATAAAGCAGCAGCGCAGAAAAAATGCCGATGGCCAACACCATGACGGTCAGCGTCAAAGCGGGTATTTGCAGAAAGATGTTTGCCAGGGAGGCGAAGATGAGCAGCAGCACGCCGATCATCAGGAACTTGCCCATTCCGGAAAGATCGCGCTTGATCGTGCCCGCAAGTGTCGCCATCGCAAAAAAAATCATCGCCGTACCACCGAACGCTGTTGCGATTAACGTTCCGCCGTTTTTCAATCCGAGAACTTTACCAATCAGCATTGACAACATCAGGCCCATAAAGAATGTGAAGCCCAAGAGGATTGGTACACCCCATGCACTATTCTTGTTTTTTTCGATGGCGTAGAAGAAACCAAAGGCGATACCGAGAAACAGCACAAACCCGATAAACGGGCTGCCCGAAAGAAACGAAAATTTAAGTTGGACGCCTACCCACGATCCCGCGATAGTAGGTAGCAAAGACAGCGCAAGCAACATGTAGGTATTACGCAGGACACGGTTTTGTGCCGGCGCCAGGGTGTCGGGTGTGACAAGGATTGGGGCATTTGTGGCCATATTATTTTCTCCAGAAAAGAAATGTGCGGACGTAAGACTATAGGCAACCGCAAAAAGTTTCAAGTCGCGGGGTTTCAACGCGAGAAAGTCTCTTTCCAAATGGTAAAATATAGGGCATAAATGGAAGTGTGGCCGAGCGGTTTAAGGCACTGGTCTTGAAAACCAGCGATGGTGTGAGCCATCCGTGAGTTCGAATCTCACCGCTTCCGCCAGATTGGCTTCAAAGCAATAGTATGAAATTCAAGAACCCTCGGCCGAAACTGGGGGTTTTGCATTTCCAGGCCCGAAACAAAATCATCAAGGACATTCCGATGGCAACCCGATTATTCGCTTTGGCTAAGTATCCACTCGCCTTCGTATGCTTTGCATCCAGCCTGAATGCTTTGGCGCAGAACCCATCGGCTGAGCGGGTCATCAAAACCGAGCACCACACCGTTCGCGCTGTTTCCGTTGTTTCCGGGCTCTCACATCCTTGGGGAATGGCATTCTTGCCCGACGGGCGGGTGCTGCTGACGGAACGTCGCGGCACGATGCGTGTGTTGGAGAATGGCAAGTTGGTCGAAAAACCCATCGAGGGAATTCCGCAAGTGGCTGAGCACGGGCAGGGTGGATTGCTCGATGTGGTGCTGCATCCCAAGTACGCCGAAAACGGCTGGGTTTATTGGACATACAACGCCGGCAAGTCGGGCGAATACGGGACTGAGCTTGCGCGCGGAAAACTGGGTGGCACGCGCTACGCACCTTCGATGACCAACGTTGAAGTGCTATTTCGCCTGCAGCCAAAATCTGGCGCGGGGCATCACTTTGGATCGCGCATCGTATTTGATCGTAATGGCTACCTGTTCATCACCCTTGGGGACCGAGGTGACAGTCCAGCGAAGGGCGCAGCGCAGCGCGCCCAGCAATTGAATGACCATGCAGGCAAGAGCATTCGCCTTCACGACGATGGCCGTGTTCCGGCTGACAATCCGTTTGCGAAAACGCCTGGTGCGCGCCCGGAAATTTTCACGTTGGGCAATCGCAATATCCAAGGCGCAGCGCTGCATCCAGAGACCGGTCGCGTATGGTCACACGAGCACGGGCCGCAGGGCGGCGACGAGGTAAATGTGCTGTCTGCAGGCGCCAACTACGGCTGGCCGGTGATTACCTATGGCGCTAATTATGGCAGCGGCACGAAGATCGGAGAGGGGACGACAAAGGAAGGGGTCGTACCGCCCATCCACGTTTGGGTGCCCTCGATCGCGCCTTCGGGAATGGCATTCTACACAGCGAACAATTTTCCGAAATGGAAAGGTGATCTTTTCGTGGGCGCTCTCGCCGGACAAGCGCTGGTGCGATTGACGCTCGATGGCGAAAAAGTCGTGTCGGAGGAGCGCTTGTTCGAACGCAAACTGGGACGTATTCGCGATGTGCGGCAGGGCCCGGACGGTAATATCTACTTGCTCACAGACGCCAGTTCCGGCGAGTTGATCCGAGTCGAAATGGTGAAATAATAATCCGGGAAACCTCGGTTGACCGTTCGCCTCTATCGAGGAGGGCCTTGAAGGTTTGAAATCCGTCACGCTCTTTCCGGAATCCTTTTGGGTGAAACCGCTAAGCGTTTAACATTGATCACGCGTAAGCCGAAAATCTTGGGGGCCAATTGTGGCCGACAGGCCTTTAGCTTTCGGCGATTGCATCAGCCCAGCAATTCGGGGTTTCGTACAAACGCACACGGGTCAGCTTCAGGATGTGTCCGAAGCGGTCGTGGTAAGCCTCGCTGAGGATTGTGAAAGCGGCCTGGGCAAGGTTTTCAGCAGTCGGAACAACATCGAGAATCACTGTTTTGTGACCCGAAATCGCTGCCAGAAAGTCGACCATCACTTTGTCGGCTCGGTGAACCAGAAATGCGTGGTCCCATAGATCAACGAGCTTTTCGTTGGCGATTCGTTTGATGTCGCCAAAATCCATCACCATGCCGTCGTCAGCGGCTCCCTCTTCGTGAATGACATCCGAGCTAAGCGTAATTTCAATGGCATAGCGGTGGCCGTGAATATTGCGGCACTGACTTTTGTGATTGGGCAGGCGATGACCTGCGTCGAATTCGAGGCGGCGGGTAATTGCAATAGTGGCGGACATGCGCCATTTTACAGCGCTAAGCCACGTACCTGACTGTCACTGCGACGAACTTTGGTCTGCGATGAGGCTGTTGGCCGCCTCAAGCGACAGTGGTTCGCTGAAGTAGTAGCCTTGAACCAGGTCACAGCCGAGTTCACTCAGCATTGCGAGTTGCTGCTCTGATTCAACTCCTTCTGCAACTACATTCAGACTCAGACTGCGCGACATGGCGATTATTGCGCGCACAATAGCTTCGTCCTCTTTGTCAATCGTCAGGTCGCGAATGAATGACTGGTCGATCTTTACCGTGTGGATCGGAAACTGTTTGAGATAACTCAATCCGGAATAGCCAGTGCCAAAATCGTCGATCGCAATGCGAATCTTCATCGCATCCAGTTTGGTCAATGCTGCTATCGCCTCTTCGTGACCGCCAACGATTACACTTTCGGTGACCTCCATTTCGATAAGTCGCGGGTCGGCGCCAGTCTCGGCCAGTATGTCAGCGAAGGTATCGACGAAATTCTTACGTCGAAGTTGTATCGCCGATACGTTGATGGACATTTGCAGTTGTTCGCCGTTTTTTTGCCACAGGGCGGCAGTGTGGCAAGCCTCACGAATCACCCACTCGCCGATGGGGATGATCAGGCCGGAATCCTCCGCCACCGATATGAACTCCCCTGGTCGGACCAACGTGCCGTCAGCATTTTTCCAGCGCAGCAGTGCTTCAAATCCAACTAATTCCCGGCTGGAAGCTTTGTACACCGGTTGGTAGAAGAGGCAGAAATCGTTTGTTTGCAGCGAGCGGCGCAGTTGCGTCTGCAACGTCATGCGTAGCTGCGCAGCGGTATTCATGGCGACGGTGAAAAACTGATACTGGTTTCGTCCGCGTCCTTTGGCGTGATACATCGCCGCGTCGGCATTGCGCATGAGGATATCGGCGGTTTCTCCATCGGTCGGATAGATGCTGATGCCAATACTGGCGCCGACATTGAGTTCATGCCCATGCACCTGAAAATTGGCGGACAATGACTCGAGCACTTTCTGCGCCACTGCCGTCGCGTGGCTACCCTCGTCCTGAGGGGCTAGCGCCGGGATGACGATCACAAATTCATCACCGCCCAGCCTGGAAACCGTATCGATTTCGCGCAGGCTGTCGTTGATTCTTGCGGCAACTAGTTTGAGCAGTGCATCGCCTTGCTGATGGCCGAGCGAATCGTTAATCGTCTTAAAGTGATCGAGGTCGATAAACATCACGGCGAGATGTGTCGCATTGCGATGGCTATGCGCAATAGCCTGTTCGATTCGGTCTTGCAGCAATACGCGGTTTGGCAAGCCGGTCAACGCATCGTGATGCGCCAGATAGGTAATTCGTTGTTCCGCCTGCTTGCGGCTGGTCACGTCGGCGTTGACGCCGACGATGCGCTGCGCTTTCCCCGACGCATCACGCGTGATCTGACCGCGTACGGCCATCCAGCGTACGCTGCCATCCGGCCAAACCACGCGATACTCCAGATCAATGAGGCTATCGAGTGCGATCGCCCGCTGGACTGCGGCATCCGTTTCGCTGCGATCATCTGGATGCACCATGGACAGCAAGTGCGCATCGTCCCGGACGATAGCGCCGCGCGGCAGACCGAAACGCGGACCAAAACCTTCTGAAAACGAAATTTCGCCACTCTCAATATTCCAGTGCCAGCTACCCATATCAGCCGCTTCCATGGCCAGCCGCAACTGTGCCTCACTGTTACGCAACGCATCCTCGGCACGCTTGCGTCGGCCAATACCCGCTAACAGCACCATGGTGCCGACGATTTTTTGACCGGCATCGTATATTGCCGCGACCGACAGGGAGACGTCCAGCACAACGCCGTCCTTGCGCATGCGCCGCGTCTCTGCCTGAGACACCATCAGGCCCTGTTCAACTTGCTTGCGCATCGCGTTTACTTCGGGACGCATGTCTTCCGGCACGATCGAGCGGCTGGTGCCGATGACTTCGTCAGCAGTCCAGCCGAATAGCTTCTCCGCAGCGGGATTCCAAAGGCTAATGACGCCGTTCATGTCACGGGCAATAATTGCCAAAGGCGAGCCTTCGATAATAGAACGCAATTTCTGATTGCTTTCACTCAAGGTACGTTCGAGAGCTTTGCGTTCGCTGATTTCGACAACCGCCCCGACCAGGCCGGCAATTTTTCCATCGGCATTCACAAACGCAGCCTTGGTAAAGATGGCATACAGTGGTTTACTGTCTGTGGTTCTTGTCAGCGACAACTCATAAACGCTCTCGCCGCCGCTTTTCAACAGCTCGCTTTCAATGGCGTGATGGCGCTGCGCAGCTTCGGAATCAGTCACTTCCAGCACGGTTTTGCCGATGAAATCGCTACGCGGGCGATTGGTGAACTCTTCAAACGCCCGGTTGCAGCCGAAATATTTTCCAGCAGCATCTTTGAAAAATACCGGGTTCGGAATCGCTTCAATCATTTGCTTCGAAAAGCTCAGTTGGTCGCGCAATTCGCGCGTTGCGCTATCCGCCATATGCTGCGCGTTAATTTGTGACCGCGATGCCGTACGCAGCGCGATGAACAACAATAAACACATTAGCAACGCCGACAGCAGCACCGCCAGGGATTGTGGTTGCAGTAGCGGGCTGCCATAGGCGCTGAGGCCGCGAAACTTGAAATGCCAATGGCGCCCGGCAACCACAATCGTATGAGAAATGCCATCGCTTGAGTTCGCCGAAGCTGGATAAGTGCCAGCCTCGCCGCTGGCATACAGGAGGTTCTCCGTCGTCGATTCCTGAGGTGCGGCATCGCTGGCGCCGACGTCGAATACGAAGAAATTCGCGTTACGTTTGAGGTCCTCGTCGATTAATTGGACAAACAAGTCATCTACTCGAAATACCAGGTTGACGAATCCCGCCAGTTCGGCGCGACGTTGCGCCATTGTTCGGTTCGGCCGGTACGTATCGTAAATCGGCAGGTAGACCACCAAGCCCAATTTGTTTTGCTTCTCCTGCATCAGCTGGTATCGTCCGGTAACGATTGGTTCGCCAACGTCGCGCGCGCGCTCGCTTGCGACCAGTGCAGCCTGGCGGGACCGAATGTCCAGGCCGAAAGCGACCTCATTGCCTGCAGCCGGCTCGACGTAATGAACAACGTGGTATTCAGCGCGCAGCCCGGCAGGCTTGATGGAAAAGTCAGGAAAACCGCTACGTGTGATGCTTCTGTCGTCACGAACGCTAGACTCATAGTCAGCTTTTTCCGCGAGCCTTACACGCCGAATAAACTCCACCGCCTGCACGCCGGGAAAGCGCGTCGACAGGTTCAGCGAATTCACGTAGTGCTGAAACGCCAGGCGGGATACCGAGGGATCGTGACCGAATAGTCCCTCGAGGCCATTCAAAATATCGATGTAGCGTTGTGTCCGGCGCTCTATTGCACCAACGGTGGCAAGGGCGATGCGATCAAAATCCGCCTTGGCCTGCTTTTCCACCACGCCAGCGGCCAGAAACCAGGCACCCAAAGAAAGTGCGATCCCTAGAGCCAGGACTGCTGGGGCCAAACCGGTGTGTCGAATTGCGCTCGTCATACTGTCAAATTGTTTGGTGCCCGCTCGCATGCGCGTCGGTGCTGGTCCTCACTATAGACCATGCGGCCAGATTCACGACAAAGGTAACGCGTCGGTGAACTTAGCCGACCGGCATTGTGCGGTTGTGCCCGCGCGTATTTTTCTTGCATAAAAGTCGCTAAAATGTAGTTTATTGCACCGCACAAAACTCTCAAAAAGTAATTTATGGCACTAATCGTTCAGAAATACGGCGGCACATCAATGGGGTCACCGGAGCGCATTCGTGAAGTTGCCAAGCGGATTGCGCATTATCACCGGCAGGGCCACCAGTTAGTTGTTGTCCCGTCGGCAATGTCCGGAGAAACCAACCGGCTCATCGGCCTGGCCAAGCAGCTGAGCGCGGATCCTCACGGGCGGGAGCTCGACGTAATCGCCTCAACTGGCGAGCAAGTATCGGTCGGCTTACTTGCGCTGGCATTACAAACGCTGGGGTTAAAGGCCAAAAGCTACACCGGCTGGCAGGTCAAGATACTCACCGACAGCGCGTTTACGAAAGCACGGATTCTCTCGATTGAAGATGCCAATATTCGACGCGATCTTGCTGATGGTTGCGTCGTCGTCGTTGCTGGTTTTCAGGGAATCGATGTGGCCGGAAATATCACCACCCTGGGTAGGGGCGGGTCGGATACGACTGGCGTTGCGATCGCGGCGGCGCTGGGTGCGGACGAATGTCAGATCTTCACCGATGTGGATGGCGTATATACGACCGATCCGCGGGTGGTGCCCGAGGCGCGCAAACTTGCCAGCATCACGTTTGAAGAAATGTTTGAGCTCGCCAGTCAAGGCTCAAAGGTGCTGCAGATACGCTCTGTAGAATTTGCCGGAAAATACAAGGTAAAACTGCGCGTCCTGTCTTCCTTCACGGAATTTGATTCAACAGACACGGGCACGCTCATTACGTACGAGGAAGAAGACAATATGGAACAACCAATCATCTCCGGCATTGCGTTCAACCGCGATGAAGCGAAACTGACGGTTACCGGCGTGCCGGACCGGCCCGGTATCGCGTTCGCCATCCTTGGGCCGATCGCTGAGGCAAACATTGATGTCGACGTCATCATTCAAAACACGTCATTCGATGGCATCACTGATTTTTCATTTACCGTGCATCGCAACGACTACAGCAAGGCTCTGGCGCTGTTGAACGAAATAGTGAAACCAGCCGTAAACGCAAAAGGCGTTAGCGGAGACAACAAGATTGCTAAAGTTTCGCTGGTCGGCATTGGTATGCGCTCACACGCTGGGGTGGCAGCCAAGATGTTTGAGTGTCTGGCCAAGGAAAACGTCAACATCCAGATGATTTCCACGTCTGAAATCAAGACCTCGGTCGTCGTCGATGAAAAATATATGGAACTTGCCGTGCGCGCATTGCATCAGGTGTTCGAGTTGGATAAACTGACCGCATAGTTTTTCATTTATTTTTCACGCGAAGCCGCGCATCTCCAACAGATGCTCGGCTTCGTCGTTTTTAGGGGTCAGCCATGTTTGGATACAGTTGGTCAAGGATTGCCGCCTGCGCGGTATCAGGAGTTGCATTGATGAATACCGCTGCCGTTGCGCAGGAAGACCCGTACCTCTGGCTCGAAGACGTCAGTGGTGACAAAGCGATAACGTGGGTCAAGGAGCAAAACGCGAAAACACAAAAGCTGCTGGAAGCTGCGCCGCTGTTCGCGACTATCCGTGACAAGACGCTCGAAGTCGTGAACTCACGCGCACGTATCCCGGCGGTCGCAAAGCGCGGCGCTTACTTCTACAATTTTTGGCAAGACGAGAAGAATATTCGCGGTGTTTGGCGGCGCACCACGATCACCGAATACAAGAAGGCCGAACCGAAATGGGAAACCGTGCTGGATCTCGATCAGCTGGCCAAAACCGAGAAGGAAAATTGGGTCTGGAAAGGCTCATCCTGTCTGTATCCGAACTACGAACGCTGCCTCCTGAATCTCTCCCGTGGCGGCGCCGATGCAAACGTGGTGCGGGAGTTTGATGTTGTCGCAAAGAGCTTTGTAGCTGGCGGTTTTGAAATCAAGGAAGCCAAAGGTAGCGCCTCGTGGGCGGATCGCGACACCTTGCTCGTCCAAACAGATTTTGGTGCCGGTTCCATGACCAAATCAGGGTATCCGCGAATCACCAAGGAGTGGAAGCGTGGCACGCCTATTGAGCTGGCGCGCCTGGTCTTCGAGGGACAAGACGCGGATATCAGCGTTTCAACATTTCAGATTAACGAAAAGGGATACAAAACGCGTCAATTCGTGCGGCGAGGCGTCACGTTTTACACGTCTGAAACCTACCTGCGCGAAGACGCGAAAGCAAACAAACTCACGAAGCTCGATGTACCTGCAGATGCCAACGTCAATTACGGGCAGGGCAGACTGTGGGTGCGCTTGAAGTCGCCCTGGTCGGTCGGAGGCAAGACGTTCGCGCAAGGCGCACTGATCGTGACGGATTTTGAACGCTTCATGAAAGGCGAGCGCAGTTTTGACGTGCTCTTTGAGCCCACCGACCGCAAGTCGCTCGCTGGCTGGGCGCTAACAAAAAACTACCTTATTCTGAATGAACTCGATAACGTCAAGAATCGGCTCTACGAAATGCAGAACAAAGCGGGCAAGTGGACTCGCCGAGAGATCTCGCTGCCTGGATTGGGAACCATCGGTGCATCGCCAATCGATGCGGATCAATCCGATGACTATTTCCTGACCCTCACTGATTACCTGACGCCGTCGACGTTATTCCTGGCCAAGGCCGGAAGCGACAAGCGCGAGGTACTCAAATCGTTGCCGGCTTTCTTCGATGCCAGTCCCTATAAGGTGGAGCAATTCGAAGTGGCATCCAAGGATGGCGAGCGCATTCCATATTTCATGGTGATGAACAAGAACACCAAGCTGGACGGCAAGAATCCGACTTTGCTTTATGGCTACGGGGGATTCGAGGTCTCACAGTTACCGGGTTATTCGGCGACCGTCGGCAACGCCTGGCTAAACAACGGCGGTGTGTATGTCGTGGCCAACATTCGCGGCGGCGGAGAGTTCGGTCCGCGCTGGCATCAGGCGGGATTAAAGGCGAATCGCCAGAAGGTATTCGATGACTTTATCGCTGTTGCCGAAGATGTCATTGCCAAGAAAGTCACCGCTCCCCGTCATCTGGCAATATCCGGCGGCAGCAACGGTGGCTTGCTGGTAGGTGCCGTGGCAGTACAGCGCCCGGATCTGTTCAGGGCAGTTTTGTGCACCGTTCCATTGTTGGATATGAAGCGATACCACAAGTTGCTCGCCGGAGCCTCATGGGTCGCCGAATACGGCAATCCGGATGATGCTGCAGAATGGGAGTTCATTTCAAAGTACTCGCCCTATCAAAACGTCAAGTCGGGGATCACGTATCCCAAGATGCTGTTCGTGACCTCCACCCGCGACGATCGCGTCCATCCCGGTCACGCGCGCAAGATGATGGCCCGTATGCTGGAGCAGGGGCATGAAGTGTTCTATTACGAAAACATTGAGGGCGGCCATGCTGGCTCAGCGAACAACGCGCAGCTGGCTTACCGCACCGCGTTGCAGTATTCATTTTTGCTTGGGGAGCTGAAATAGCGAAATCAATCGATTCCTTTTTGACGCAAGCAGGGTGAACCGCGTACAATTCGGCCTTCGTGAAAGCGTTAGAGCAACAGCCCGGAGACCTGGCCGAGTGGTCGAAGGCACTCCCCTGCTAAGGGAGCATGCGGTCAAAAACTGCATCGAGGGTTCGAATCCCTCGGTCTCCGCCAATTGGCTATTGCCCTAATGTGCTGTTATAATTGCGAATTGTGCGCTCGTAGCTCAGTTGGATAGAGTACTTGGCTACGAACCAAGGGGTCGTGGGTTCGAATCCTGCCGGGCGCACCAGTAATATTAAGGGCTTACAGAAATGTAGGCCCTTTCCATTTGTGCATCTGTAGCGACTTATTTAGGGACTGTCCCTACACCCACCACCGAAAGCTCGCAGAGGCGATCTGCCTAGAACGCCAGGTGATCCGCAGAAAAATGCGCGTACCGCCTCACCATCTCTGGACTTTCCCAACCGCCTAATTCCTGTAAGACGTTCAACGGTGTGCCGTTTCGAGCGTGCCAACTGGCCCAGGTATGCCCGGTCGAGGCGGTAATTAAGCAGGTGATTTGCTTAGCCCCAACGCCACAACGCAGATAGTCGGCAAGTTGCTCTGGATAAATCTCGGTAGGAGTCACTTGAATGCGAAAGCCTTTTCGATGGGGAGATTGTTCCCGGCCTCCGTTGCCGCCATGTATTGCGCCCTCAAACCAAGTAGTCGCCGGTCAGGCTGGCGAGTAACCCGACGAGTACCGATTGTTTGCTGGTCGCAGTCTTGGCATATACCGACTTCAATTGAGACCTGACGGTCGATGTCGCTACACCAAGCTTCAGCGCCGCCTGATTCACGTCTTGCCCCGCATGGATCAAGCCCGCAACACGTGCCTCGGCTGGCGTCAATCCGAATGCGCTCTGCCAGATGGCAGGGTCCGGGAAGCCGGCTGCAGCCGTTGGATGAACCGTTAGCAGGAATTGGCCGATGTCGCCAAACGCTTGCATTGTTTCCTCAGGCGCCAGATATCCCATGCTCAATGCGAGCCAATTTTCCGGCCATCGATTTGGCAGGGAAATAAATTGGTCGCGCTTCACGGGCGCCAGCCCGCTGGCAATGCGCAATGACTCGGCGCTTAGCGTCCGTTCAGTTTCAGCATCCGCTGCGTGTATCCGGCGCGAATGAATGTGCAGCGGCGCATCAATCCTATCGACCAGCGCTTTTGCTGCGTCATTCATAGCGCAAACCTGCCTGTCTACCGACAATATGAATACCGGTTTTCGCATACGTCGAATGAGATTCGCGCCCGCCACCGATCCCGTCGCAAGCTCGCGCACCTTTTTAAAGAGCTGAAACGCCTCCCGCAAATGAAAGCCGATACCTTTGACGTAAGCCCGCTGCGTTTCGTCAAACGGCCCATGCTCCCGCAGCGTATGCAACCCGATCAGCACCGTTTCATCGGCGTTCTCCGCCACCTTCATCGTTGCCGAGTACCTGCCGCCATAGGGAATAAGCAAATCACGATAATAGGGCGACTCATCGGCAATGCTGTCTGGGAACTCATCCTGACAAAAGATCCATTCCCCTGGCGACGCGGCAAGCAAGAGCGGAATTCGTGGGTCTAACGCGTGGTACTGGCGGATATATTCCAACTCTGCTTCCGGCGGAAGCGATTCGCACGTCAGGCTGAAAGTCAGTGCGCCAGTGACGTTGCTTATGCAGATGAATTGGGTTCCCAGACCACCATAGCAGTTTGTGACGCGTTGCAAAGCCCTGCTCCATGGCTCTACCCCTGCCGCAGCGCGATACAACCCGGCAATTGATTTTTCCATCAGTTCCCTGATCGGCTTGCCTGGCGCGCAAACCAGAAACAAGCTCCTAGCGGATTGGCAGACAAGTTTTCCGCCAGGACGACGGTCCGACACCAATGCAGGTAGCGACCTTCGCTGGTGGGTGTGATCGGGCGCTCGCTGCAATTCACTGATTTATGTAGCCGCATCATTCGCCACTCCGGTTGCCAGCGCGCGCCCTAAACACTTCGAGGGTCGGCAAGAAATATATTTTGACTTCTCCACCTTTTGGGGGATGACAGCTATTTACACCTACCGCAGTATTAGCCGGATGTACCAGAACTAAACAATGTCCTACGTGCAAGAAGGATGTCCGGCACATCAGTCGCATGTGTGCCGGCAAAGCAAGAGTCAACGCATCGCTACAAATACAGGCAATCCAATATAAACAAAAAATAAACTGCAAGTCCTACCTGTACGGGTAGGACTTGCAGTT
>JANMZU010000911.1:0-1920 GCA_031383585.1 Betaproteobacteria bacterium | reverse complement strand
CCCGTCGACCCGGATGATGCACTCGTCTATGCGGCGCCGATGTCGCATGGGGCAGGCCTTTACAACTTCACGCATGTACTCAAAGCAGCGCGTCACGTAGTCCCGGAATCCGGTGGCTTCGATGCTGCCGAACTGTGCAAGCTGGCGGCAGACGTAGGGCGACTGTCGCTGTTTGCCGCGCCGACCATGGTCAAACGTCTGGTGGAGTATGTCGCCGCGACCGGCTGCGATGTGCGTGGCTTCAAAACCATCGTCTATGGCGGCGGCCCGATGTACGTTGAGGATATTCGCAAGGCGCTCGAGGTGATGGGTAACCGTTTCGTGCAGATCTTTGGACAGGGTGAATGTCCGATGTGCATTACGGCATTGGCTCGCGACCATCTGGCGGATCGCACGCATCCACGATGGTTGGAGCGGATCGCCTCGGTCGGCGTAGCGCAGTCGATGGTGGAAGTGCGGGTGGCGGACGCGTCAGGCAATGCACTGCCATCGGGCGAAACCGGCGAAATCGTCACGCGCGGCGACCCGGTCATGGCCGGCTACTGGAATAATCCCGAAGCAACATCCAGCACGATTCGCAATGGCTGGCTCTGGACTGGTGACCTTGGCAGTCTCGACGAAGATGGCTTTCTCACACTGAAGGATCGCTCCAAGGATGTGATCATTTCGGGTGGCGCCAATATATATCCGCGCGAAGTCGAAGAAGTACTACTGAAACATCCCGCGGTACGCGAGGTTTCCGTGGTTGGTCGCGCCGATCCTGAATGGGGTGAAGTCGTGGTTGCGTTTGTGGTTGCCAATGCAACCGTCGACGCCAAGCAGCTAGACACTCTGTGCCTCGACCATATCGCTCGTTTCAAGCGACCCAAGGAATACCAGTTTCTTGAAAGCCTGCCCAAGAACAACTACGGCAAGGTGCTGAAGACCGAATTGCGTGCACGCATTAAATCAAGCGATGGAAGCAACACATGACACAGCCACCGAATGGACGGCGCGCTCTCGTGACTGGATCGCCCCAAGGCATTGGCCTCGCCATTGCAGAGGCACTTGCCGCTGAGCAGTGCCATCTGGTGCTGCATGGATTGGGTAGCGCAGAACAGCAAGCGGCGGCGTGTCAGGCAGTCACAAATGCGGGCGCGATGTCCGTTGAGTGATACAGCCATGAATGATCGACAAAGGGCTGACAAAGCAGCAAACCCAAGAGACCCGTGACTACCTGATGAAGAACGTGTTTCTCATGCCGTCAACGCAGGATCAGCAAAATGGCTAGGTACTGGATTCATGGTGGTAGGCGATTCCCGAGTTCACGAAATAGATGCGCGCGAGTCTGGAGAAAATTACCCTCGATGATGTTAGCAAAGCGATCCAGAAGCACTTCTCGGCAAAACACTTGCCGGTCGTTTTCATTGCAAAAGACGCAGCCAGCTT
Organism: Betaproteobacteria bacterium; assembly: GCA_031383585.1. Classification (GTDB taxonomy): domain Bacteria; phylum Pseudomonadota; class Gammaproteobacteria; order Burkholderiales; family Usitatibacteraceae; genus UKL13-2. The sequence goes on along the minus strand of JANMZU010000911.1, from coordinate 492 downwards.
GAAGAAAAAACTGCTGGCAGACACATTTTCGCCCGTCGGGCAGGACGCGAAGGGAAGCGAGGAGCTTTCGGATGAAGATCAACTGATGGGCGCTCTCAAACTTGGCATTAAACTTGATGCGATCGTAATCAAGCCTGCTGAGAAGGTGTTTGCGGAGTAGGATTGCCCGCAGGGCGGAGCTGGATCCCAGTTATTGATCGAAATTCATAAACTGCGAACAAAAAAAGGCGGCTCGATTGGGAGCCGCCTTCTAAACGCACACTTCAAACCAACCTTGGCCTTGGAGAAGGGTCAAGAGCCACGAGGATAGCGCCTCATTCTGACGCGAAGCTGACCAGAGGCTGGCAACTGGGTTGAATTTCGCTTTGATTTCTGCGAGCAGGGTTAAGGAGTGTGAGGCATGGCTGTCGTAAAGCGTTGTGAGTTACCTGAGTCAGCGTTACTGCGTGCATACGAGTCGCACGCCTATACAGACTGCTTTACGGCCGACGT
>JANMZU010000908.1:0-1854 GCA_031383585.1 Betaproteobacteria bacterium | reverse complement strand
CCTGCGTGGAGGCGATGCTAGCGTGGCCAAGCATTTCCTGGACGGCGCGTAAGTCGCCCGATGACTGCAAGACGTGCGAAGCGAACGAATGCCGAAGCATGTGCGGATGCGGGTCCACGGTAAGGCCCTGCTTAACCGCCCAAGTCTTCATGCGGCTCTGCACGACCCTCGGCGAGAGGCGTCGGCCGTGGGTTCCCAGAAACATTGCCGGGTTTTCGTGTCCCTTCACCGTTGTTCGCAACTCCATCCATCGGATTAACGCCTTGATCGCCGCGCCACCGACGGGAACAATGCGAGTTTTGTCACCCTTGCCCGTAACGCGTACTTCTTGGGTGGAAAAATCAACTGCACCGATATTCAAATTAGTGACTTCAGACACGCGCAGGCCTGATGAATAAAGCAGTTCGAAAATGGCGCGATCACGCAATCCAGCGGGCGTTTCATCGGCAAAGCTGACCATGCGCACAGCCTCGTCCGGCGAGAGCGTGGCCGGAAGCCGTTTAGGCGCTTTGGGAGGACGCACGCCATCCACCGGGTTTGATTCGGCGAGGCCCGCTCTGACTGCAAAGCCGAAAAAACCGCGCCATGCAGACAAAACCCGTGCAAGCGACCTTGGTGCGAGGCCGCGACCATGCAAGATCGCTGCGTAACGGCGGATTTCGGGCTCAGATAGTTTTAGCAAAGTGCGCGCTGCGAGCTTGTCGCCGCCGTCTACCAATGATCCCAGCAGCAACAAATCGCGAGCATAGTGCTTGACAGTCAGCGGCGAAAGTCTGCGTTCATGGCTGATAAACGCAAGGTAGCGCTCGGCGGCATCGTGCACCAGCGCGCTCCGTTGGCCTTACTCGCTCGCTGGAGCGGCGGTCGCGCTAAGATACCGCGACAGGCAGTGTGAAAAAACGTCACCGATACGGGTCAAGAAAACTGTGCCCATCTCCGCATAAAAACGTTCCGCGTTTTCAGAGGCCATCAGCAGCAGTCCGAAGGTGTTTCCTCTTCGTAGTGGCATCAACGCATATGACTTCAAATGCGGCGCATGCTCACCAAACCAGACGTTGGTTTCGTAAACCGGGTGGCTGCCGCAATATGGCGCCGTCATGGCACCGACGAACTGTCGTAGCTCGGGGGCAACCGGCTGAAATTCCGGGGCTGGAGAATCGGGGACAGCAACGTCCCAAAAGCGAACAGCAACGTGCGGGACTTGAAAATTGTCGAGCAGATCGAGATACAGACTGTCGATCAACTGCTCTTGAGAGTTACAGGCGATCAACTCAAGCGTGAGATGGTGTACCTTCTCGGAAATCGCATCGTTTTCCTGTCCGAAGGTAATCAGCTCGGATAGCTTTGCTTCGAGCAGTTTTGCTTTTTCTCGTGCCGCTATCAGTTGCCGCTCCGGTATCGAAACGGTCCTGCCGCCGTGCGGATGGCCGACGTTGATACTTAACAATATATCTGCGTTGGTCTCGAAAAAATCCGGGTTGCTACGGAGAAAATCGGCGATTTGCTCGCTGTTTAGTGCATTTGACACGGTTGGTTTATCCTGTGAAAAAGTGTTGCTGTTGCCGTTGTTGCCGCTGTTGCACTACGCTGCTAAATGTCGATGTCGATTTCGCCGGAATACACAGTAGCTGTCGAACCAGACATAAATACGCTGGTGTCAGGTCCCGCCCATCTTACCGTGAGTTCCCCGCCTCGCGTGTTGACCGCTACATATTCGTCCAGCAACCCCCAGCGAATGCCGGTGACGACAGCTGCACACGCGCCGGTTCCACATGCGAGGGTTTCGCCGGCACCGCGCTCCCAAACGCGCAGCCGTATCTGGGTACGCGACACCACTTGCATGAATCCTGCATT
>JANMZU010000846.1:0-4595 GCA_031383585.1 Betaproteobacteria bacterium | reverse complement strand
TCGCGGGCACAGTCATGGCAGCGGATCCACCAGCGGCCAAGGCCGGCGCAGTTGAAGGGCCCGCCTGCGTTGGTTTTGGTCCGCAGACGCCGCGAGACATTGACGCGAGGATTGGCGACAACAAGCGGACCATTGCGATGGCGCCTGATTACAAGCAGATGAACCTCTGCAACATCCACTTCCACACGCAAGCCGAGCACAAGGCGAAGGCGTTTTCGTTGGTACCGGCTGGCGACAGCCCGGGATTCCAGTGCAATGAAACGCCGAAACTGAGCAAGGCAGAGTTAGCAGCGCCCGCCGCCAATAACTGCAAAGGCTTGAAGCCTGGTGACACCATCGAGGTGCACTGGGTCCATAGTTCCTGCGATGTCAAACCCGGCAAGGGACTGGGCTCGTGCCTGTCGGCAAGCTGCGCCAATCCAGACTTGCGTGTCGAAAGCCAGGTGTTCATGGTGGTCAATGACGCGAAGGCGCTGGACTTCACCAAGATGGGCTATGGTGGCAACGTCGTCAACGGCTTCCACCAGGCAAAAGCCATTCCAAGCAACACCGGCAAGCCGGTACAGTTCATCGGTTCGACCACCGGCCCGCAATACACGGAGGCCACCTGCTCGCCGTTGCAGGTTACATGGAGTGTGCGCCCAAGTTGCGCAAAGGTTGACATCAACAGCCTTAGCGAATGGTGCAAGAGCAACGAATTTGCCGAGGATCATCCGCACGGGGTAAGAAAACTGGTCACGAATGCGAAGCTGCTTGCACCGATCAAATAATCGGCGCAGGAACTTCGGCAGGCAGCGTTCCTCACATGCTGGCGTCGCAAGGCGCGGGGCGCTGCCTGAGTTCTCGTCAGCCAAGAGGCAAGCACTGCAAGGGTAATTCAGGCAAGGCCGCGAAACTGGCGGTTTGGGTTATCTGACTTGTATGGCTGGAAGTTGGTCGCGATTGAACTACGGATTGTGACTCGAGCGCGTCACGGTCGGCACGGCATCAGCGCGGCTATACAGGGCGCGACAACAAAGTCACCAGTACCGAGCCATCTTCGACGCCCTTCAGCGCGTGCGCCTCGCCACCCGCCACGCAAATCAAGTCCCCCGGCCACATCTGCTGGGTGACGCCATTCACGGAAAATTCGACACTACCTTCCAGGCACTGCACAGTGAGTTCGCCCGGCACCTGATGCTCGGGAATGACCTTGCCCGCTTCCAGAAACATGCGGAATACTTCCAGGTGCTTCGATTTGTAGAGCGCCCGGGATAGCGCGCTCTCGATCTTGCCCGGAATGGGGCGTACGTCGATCATTTCTCCCGAATCTGCATGATGTAGGGCCAAAGAACTCTCCTGCGAATGCGCGCTTAACCGGGCTTGCCGTCGACGCGCGACATCGACAGGATCGGCCAATAGCGTACGGCGTAGATAGCGAAAGCCAGCGACCAGCAAACGCCGGAAAACAGAACCGTCGCTATATAGAAATTGGTTAGCAGCAAGCCGCCGGCCAGGCGGCTCACGGCCGCGAACTGGATCAGCGTGAAGCAGGCCATCTCGAAACCATCGGCCCTGAGGACGCGCCCAGTGTGGCCGCGCGCGGTGCGCGTCATCATGCCGATGGTCATGCCGCCAATGGCTCCGATGGTCAGCGCGTGCACGGCCAGCGGTTCGGCGACCAGATTCATCGCGGCCAGCGCGCGCAGCAAAAGATAGACGACGATCCAGCCGTACGCAGCGTGGAGGACCCACACCAGCGGCGCCCGCCACACGCGCCATGGCCGCCACAGCGCTAGGCGGACCGCGTGCGTGCAGGCCGCCAGCACCGCCACTACCGCAATCGCGGTGGCGGGGGCCTGCAACAAGTCGGCGGCCAACAAGAGCAGCACACTACCCAACGCCAGCGTTTCCACCAGCGGTTTACTCGTCGCGTTGGTGCCGGGCACGCCATTGTTGGTAAACATCGGCATCACCCGCCCGCTGATCACCGCGATGATGAACAGCACCAGATCGAGCCCTGCCTGGACGCTGGCGAGCTCGGGCCAGACGAACACGCCCATGCTCGATAAATGCATCGACAACGCCGCCACGCCGAGCAACAAGAGCAGCGGCACAAAGAAATAATTGCGGCGGTTGCCGCTCCGCGACATCGGTATGGCGATAGCGATGGCGACCGCGACCGGAAACGCCGCATTCACCAGTGCGGCCGTCATAACAAAAGGTGTCAGCACCAGCACCCGGCCTGCGACCCACAGCAACGCGAAAGCCGCGAGCAGGCCGCCAGTGGGCGTGGGCTGGCCCGACCAGTTGCGAACGGCGGTAAACAAAAAACCGGTGATCACTGCAAGCGTGTAGCCAAACAGCATTTCGTGTCCGTGCCAGACCATGCTGCGCAGATAAGCCGCCGGCAAATAACCCGCGTATTGGCACACCCAGAGCGGAATGGAAATCGCGGCAAAAGTGCTGGCCAGCAGGTAGAACGGCCGGAAGCCCAAATCCCACAGAGCAAAGCGGGCAGCGGGAGGGGGGGCAGTGGAAGCAAATTCGATTTTCGTCACTTGGGTCTCGCAGCTTTGCGTTGCAATTCGTTGACTGACGTCAGCTTTGCACGTTTTCGTGCGGTATGTCTGTGCGAAAGCCAACAAAGGCGCCGTGATGTGATCGCCCGCGGCGACTACGCAAACAACAGCGATCAATGGGCCATACCGACCGATGCACTGGCGTTGAAACTCGGATTCGTGTTGCACCGGAACGACGAAACTCCGCTATTGGCGGGCAGTTTCAGCCAAATTGTGCTCGAACTGCTCGTAGAATGGCGCTGGTGGCGTTGTTTAGCGCACGGCGTGTCGCGGTTAGCAGGATAATGCGGAATCTTTTCGCAGCGCCTTACGGTTGGCGTATAGATCAAGCATGCACCCGGACACTGTCGAACAGCAGATAGACTCAATCTATCGTCGCGAGGCGCGGCGAGTCTTTGCGACCCTCGTGCGCCTATTAGGCGACTTTGATCTGGCTGAAGAGGCTTTGCATGACGCGTTTCGAGCGGCGATTGAGCAGTGGCCCGTCGATGGCATCCCCGTCAATCCGAACGCATGGCTAGTCTCGACGGGGCGCTTCAAGGCAATCGACGCCATTCGGCGCCAAGCGCGCTTCGCCGCTGTAGATGACGTCGATGCACTGATTGATTCATCGCCCGATACAGCGAATGCAAAAGAGGATGAGCACGATCTAGAAGATGATCGCCTGCGCTTGATCTTTGTTTGCTGCCACCCTGCCCTGCCGCAGGATGCCCAAGTTGCATTGACCCTGCGCGAAGTTTGCGGCCTCACGACGGAGGAAATAGCCCACGCGTTCTTGCGTCCGGCGCCGACTCTTGCGCAGCGTATTGTGCGCGCCAAAACCAAGATTCGCGACGCCAACATTCCTTATCAGGTACCCGACGCTGACGAAATCACTGAGCGCCTCGTCAGTGTTTTGCGCGTAGTGTATTTGGTGTTCAACGAGGGTTATTCGCCGTCATCCGGGGGTGCAGTTACGCGCGTCGAACTTTCCGCAGAAGCAATTCGACTCGCCCGTTTGTTGGCGGACTTGTTGCCGGCACCGGAAGTATTGGGCCTGCTCGCTTTGATGTTGTTGCACGAATCGCGACGGCTCGCGCGGACGGACAAAGCCGGCAATCTGGTGCCGCTTGATGAGCAGAACCGCAGCCACTGGGATCGCGCACTAATTGCCGAAGGCGCAGGCCTTGTTGAGCGCGCGTTAGCGTCACGCGGCTTTGGCGCCTACAGTTTGCAGGCGGCCATTTCGGCTGTGCATGCCGACGCCCAGCATTATGATGAAACCGATTGGGCGCAGATCGTCGGGCTCTACGACGAGTTGCTTTTGGTGCAGCCCTCGCCGATTGTTGAATTGAATCGCGCAGTGGCAGTCGCCATGCACGTCGACCCGGCGGCAGGCCTCATGCTGGTGGATCGCCTGCTCACGCTCGACACCATCAAGCAATACCATTTGGCCCATGCGGCGAGGGCGGACATGTGTCGCCGTTTGGGGCAAATCGATGATGCGCGTGCCGCTTATCTGGAGGCGCTGAAGTTGACGCAGCAACTGCCGGAACGGCAATTTATTGAACGGCGATTGGCTGAACTCAAAAATTAGCCGCCGTCCAACAAGCGCTGTAGGAATAATTATTTAACTGATGTCGATTTAGACGATTCCTACTCGACTAGGTGTGTAAGGCAAATCTTTTCAACCTCAGGAGCCAACATGCCACAACCCATTGTTTACCTATCTTTTAACGGCAATTGCCGCGATGCCATGCAGTTTTATGCGGAAGCGCTTGATGGAAAAATTGAAGTCATGCTGAGCGGTGGCGACTCCCCTATGGCCGCCATGATTCCTAAAGAACACGCCCATGCAATTTTGCATGCCCGACTGGCCTTGCCAGATAACGGATTTTTATTCGCGGGCGATTGCCCGTCGCATACGCCGTATCAGCCAATGAACGGTTTTACTCTCACGCTCAACTACGACACCATTGCAGATGCCAGCAAATACTTTAAGGCGTTGGCCGAGGGTGGACAAATCACCATGCCGATGCAGCCTGCATTCTGGGC
>JANMZU010000826.1:0-8509 GCA_031383585.1 Betaproteobacteria bacterium | reverse complement strand
TAAATTAATGCACTAAAGAACTAGAAATTGAATTAGGAGTTCACCAAGTATGGATAGCAGAGCAGAGGCGTGTGCGCGTATGCGTATTGTCGTGCAGTCGTGCGCCCGGTCGTATCAGGTATCCCGTGAGTGTTGACTGCGAAAAACCTTAGTGCTGGGGCTTCGCCGCTGTGGGTTTGCTCCCGGCGCAACCGTTGTGGTTGTTCCCTCGCAGTTGTGCGGGATGCCCCGCGGCTTTGCTGCTTCCGCAGTCCCCAGGGGAGAGAGCAAAGCCGCGATCATCGACTCTCCCAACATGAAATCTGTGCTTGACGCGCTTAACGAATTTATGCGCCAGCGACTGACCAGTGGGTTTCCAATCGCATCCCGGCAAAAACGAAGGCAGATTCCGGCGATTTCCTGATGGTGATTGCTGGTGCAAAGCGTACCTTGGTGTGGCCGACTGACGCCAATTGCGCATCACTGTGGCGGCGAGTAGTCCGGTTCGGGCCGCACCTGCTTCCCGGTTTACATTGCCTCAATGACTCTGAAGGATTCACCATGCTCCCGACATCGCTTTCGGCCCTGGACCCTGCGCTGGTAGAGGGTATCAGGGCGCAGTTGGCTGAAGATTACGCGTGTCGCGTTTTCGACACCCTTGCCGATGTTAGCGAGTGCATTGAGGCTGAAGCCGGAGCGCACCATCAAGTCGCCGGAAAAAAATGCTTCGAGCGGGCCTCACAAATGCTCCATGCGCGCGGTCGGGATCTGCAATCTCAAGTGTCGTCGGTGTTTCGCCGGATTTTCGATGAACGACTGCTTTGCCTGATGGATTCCAGCGGTCGCAAGGGGCGGCTCTCGCTGGCTGGCATGACGCTACTTTCCGATGAGCGATTGAATGAAGAAATTGCTGTCAATCAATGCAGTCGGCGCATAAAGGAGCAGAGCGAATTCGAACTTTGGGGGCTCACCGCACGCATCGCAGCGGTGACCGGCATCGACAGTCCGAAAGACGACCAAAACCCGGTCTCTCCACAGGTATTTGCACAAGCCCTGATGGAGGCGATCGGCTCGCTCGAAGCCGAAGCAGGTGTACGACTGATCATTTTCCAGACATTTGGCCCGGCACTGCTTGATATCGTTCCGGCGGCCTATCTGGCCGCCAACACTGCATTAGCAGCACGTGGTATCGACGTGGATAGCGCCGAATACTACGGGCGCTTGATCGTCACGACCGAACGGCAGCCGCTGCCAATCGACAATGAGGAAGCTGCGGGCACGGCAAAGTTGAATAAGGAATTGACCTTGGCGCTGACCGAGATACTGACGAAGGCAGAAATCAAGCTGCCGACAGGTGGCGCAACTGCACAGCAACCCGGCAGTCTGGAAGCGGCGGGCGCGAGCGGCCAGCCGCTGATCGCGGCTGCAGACCAAACAACGGAGCCTGTTTGGCTGAGGAAATTGCAAACGATCGAGAAACGCAGCGCGCATGAAGCGCCAAATCCGGCGACTGGCTCAAGAACGCTACACGATGCACGCCAGGCGCTACAGGAAAAGCTCACGCACGATGAGCAGGTGGTAAGTGACATCATCACGGTAATGTTTGACCGGCTGCTGGCTGACGCACGCATGCCGTGTCAGTTGCGCGGGATCGCCACGCGGCTGCAATTACCGGTGCTGGAACTGGCGCTCAAGGATCGCTCGGTGCTCACCAATGTGCATCATCCGGCCCGTAAACTGCTGGACTTGATTGCCGAGTTCGGGCTCACCATTGCCGTCGGTATAGGTGACGAGGACGATTCGACGCTACGCTCGGTCGCGAGTATCGTCGATGGCCTCGTCATGATCCGCAACGAAGTAGCGGATGCATTCAGGCTGGCGTTTGATCGCCTCGATGTTCTCTTCTATCACCACGAGGAAGCCGCGCTCCTGAATGACGACGTGTTGCGTGCGCTCGAACGCGATGAGGCGGCCGAGTTTGCGGGTGGGCAGGCTGACCGCGAAATCGCGCTGCGCTTGCAAAACCTCAAAATCCCGAAGCCAATCGGCGCTTTCATCCTGACCGTGTGGCGCGATGTGCTGATCCACGGCTACCTGAAGGCAGGGCCGCGTGGAAGTCCGTGGAAACTGGCTTTGGCCACACTGGACAACATGTTGATGAGCATGCGCGGGTCGACGCTGCAACCGCAGCGGCAGCGGCTTGCGGCGACATTGCCGCAATCGATTGCCTCGCTGGTGCAGGAAGCAGAAATCGCTGACGATCAAAAGTCGTCTATTGAGGCGGTTTTTGCCGCGCTACAAATTGTGTACGGGCTTATCGACGCCAACCGCAGCCTGGAAATCGATGGAGAGCGATTCGTCGCGCCAATGGTGGCACTGTCAATGCGTTCCGAGTTGGCCTCACCGAGCGCAGCACTTGCAGCACTTGGGTTGGCTTGTGGTGACTGGATTGAAACACGGGACGCAGACGGCAGCAGGCGCTGGCGTTTGAATTGGGTCACCTCCATTCTGGGCACCTGCGTATTCAAGCATTTCGAAACCGGCACCACGCGTCACATGGGCCTGGCTGAATTGCGCGAACGCGTTGAGTCCGGAGAGGTGCAGCGGGTTCGCGGATTGGGACTGGCAGACGACGTATTTAACGGTGCATTCGAAACAGTGTCGCGGAAAGCGCGTCGTGGCGACAACATTCGCAACATTCGTCCACCACACCCCACCAACCCAGCCGCAGCGACCATCAACCCAGCCGGGCAATTGGTGAATTTCGCTGAACCGCAATTTCAAGCGCGTGCGTGACGCACCAATTTGGCCCGCTTTTCCGGACAGGCTGCCTGCGCCGCCATCCCGGCAGCGCTGAACGGGCGTTGACAATGAAACCCGGCAAATTAGAAGTGCGGTATCGGGAATCGCCTGATCATCTTTACCGGCGCAATGCCGTAACTTGACATTATCGGTTGCACCCCCATTCGGGCAATAGAACGGGAGCGTTGTCAGGTTCCGGCTGTTATGCGGGTCATGCTCGAAAACAAACGCATTGAAATTGAAAGATTGCCATGACGTTAACATCGCTTGCTGCTTTAGACCCTGCGCTAATCGACGCCGTCAGAACGCCACTCGCTGACGATTTTGCGCAACGCATTTTTGACGCGGTCCCCAATGTCAGCGGTTGCATTGAGTCTGAGGCGAGGTCGTCGATTGTTGTCGCAGGAAAAGCACGCTTTGAGCGCGCTTCGCAAATGCTCTATGCGCGGCGCCAGGAGCTGCAATCACAGGCCTGGTCGGTGTTTCGCCGGGTTTTCGATTTGCGACTGCGTCACTTGATTGATTCTGGTGTCGATAAGACGCGCCGCTCGCTTGTCGGCATGGCGCTGCTTTCCGACGAGCGTTTGTATGAAGAAATTGCCATCAGTCGCTTCAGTCGACGCCTCAAGGAACAAAGCGAGTTTGAGCTTTGGGGGCTGACGACGAGAATCGTGGCTGTGACCGGCGCCGACTACCCTCGGGACAGCCAAAACCCGGTCTCTCCCGAGGTGTTTGCACAAGCCTTGATGGAGGCAATTGCAGCAATCGAAACCGATGCAGCAGTGCGGCTGGTAATTTTCCGCATGTTCGGCCCGGTACTTCTCGACATCGTGCCCGCCGTCTATGAAGCAGCCAACGCGGCTCTTACGGCGCGCGGCATCGCCGTTGACAGTGCCGACTACGCCGGGCGCCACGGTGCCACGCCGGAGCAGCGTCAATTCCAGGCGCGCGCTAGCCACACCAGGTCTTAACCACCCATCAACGTCAAAGGAGTAAGTCGATGAACACGATAGCCACCCCTGGCCGCGCGAATTCGCAAGGGCTGTCATGCAAGCTGCTAACGGTGTTGGCATTTTGCGCAATCGTCGTACATACAGCTAGCGCAAATGCGAACGTGGCGAACACAATTTCGGTTGTCGGCAACAGTGCATTCGTCAGCTATGCCGACGTTAATGGAAACATGCGCGCGTCGACATCCAGCGCGGTCCAGGCGCAGGTGTCCCAGATTAAGGGTCATGAAACATCGCAGGCCGAGGTGAAACCGACCTTGCCGGAGCAGCAGGTTCATAGCGGGGATTCGATCCAGGATAAAAAAACGGGTATCGCCAGATTGCGCGTCGGCTTAGCCGGGCGATAGCGCTACCGTGACACATTTTTCATGCGGCAGACTGTGCCGCATTTCCAGCATCGCCTATTGGTCCCACACCAACGCGTTCAGGCCGGCGGCGTGGCGATCATGAATAGGCGACCGAGCTCGACCGCTGGCAGGATTGGCGCGGGCACGGCCAGATTCGACTTGCCTTTTGACACGCATCCCCGTGCATTGCCAACCGACCTGCTCAGGTAGTACCCGATGCCCCGCTTGAAGAGTGTGCTGAAAGCTGAAGCCAGAGAACTGGAGGCCGGTATGTTTCAATTTGTGGGGTGACTGAGCGGTACCTGCAGCCTCCCGAAGTGATTTCTACTAGCCATTGCCAATGTCGGGCGGCTTGGCGCTGGATGCTTTCAGGATTGCTCGCCCTTGCGACGGTGAACACTAATTATCAATTTCTGAACATCAGCAGAAGTTTGTTCACGATGGATGGGTCGCGGTCAATCGCCTCTTTGGTCAACGGCTGGTTCATGAACTGGCTGTAGCCGGGCTGGTCGGCAATTGCATCGGCAGAATTGAGATCGCGAAAGCCCATAGACCAGTCGGGAAACTGACGCTTGTCGATTTTCTGTTGATTGCAAACGAAGTAGGCGTGATGACGCGGGTCGCGGCTGATTCTCTCGGAAAGGTCAGTCACCGTCGCCTGCTCGCCTTCCAGTGCTTGAATAAATGCACCGTCTTTGTAAAGAAGCATTCCGGTAACGCCGAGCGCGGTGTTCGTGACGCGTGCCTTGTCGAGCAAGGCGAGCAGCGCCTGGTGCGAAAACGGCCGTGTATTTTGGCTTGTGTATACAAGGGAATAGAGCATGTCAAACCTCCTGGAGTGATGCGATTTACAATCTTTTTGGCAGCGCCGCGTGGCTCGAATCCACGTCCGACGATGAAGGCGATACCGCTACTGCGGGTAGCGGCGTGTCACCTGATGGTGCGGCGCCACGCAGCCGGATCGCGTCGTTCACCTGTTTGAACGCCCGTCCGACTGCACTGCTGACCAGTCCCAGGTCATTGACGATGGTGGCCGCGCGCGACTCGAGTTCGCTGCGCAATTCCGCCACGGTAATCACTGTGGTGCTGCGCGACTCGTAATGCTTAAGCACGCAATGGCCCCGAAATGGCGTTACCCAACACAGTCGCCAATATTGGGAAATTCCAGCTCTGAAGAATTCCAGCCACATGCCAGCGGTCAAGCCGAGACCGGCAAGTAATTCATGCGGGGACTGTGCCGACGCAACATCGGGATACGCCGGGGGACGTGGAAAATGTAGTGGCAGCAGACTCTGCCGCCCGCCATTATCCGTGCCGCGCACCGCCTGCTGATGCAAGCCGTGAAGTACTTGAAGGAAGTCATCTGCCAGCAATGGGTTCATTTCCGCGTGCGTAATGCCGTCGCGAACGAGTTCCAGCATCGACGACAGCGAGTGCGCGCGCTCGGTCCGCTGTTCGCGTCGGGTCACCGGTTCAATGCTCTTGAGTAACTCGTCGAGCGTTGCAACGCCAAGTTTCCACGGCGCACCTTCCCTTCCGCCATGAAGATAGTCGCAGACCAAAACGGCGCGCCAGGTCATGACGATGAAAGCGACCACTGCTGGCGGTACCCTGCGACCGTCGAGTCGCGTACTGATCGCATCACTCGCGGCGTTAAGTGCGCACTCCCGCAACTCCGACTCCTGCAGAACCAGGATGTCCGGATCATTGGCCAGTGCACATTCCTCGTGATGGTGGAAGAGCTCCTCCAGACGCTCCAGTGCCAGTTTGAATGCGAAATTGTCGCTGCCCTCGCGTCGCACGATGTCTTCAACGATGTGGACGACGGAATTGACGGAACCTGCGTCGCCCGGTTCGAGCTGAAGCGCCATGCCGAACTCGGCGATTTTTTCCAGTAGTTTGCGCGCCGGATGTGCCGACCATGTAAAGAAGCCGCGGTCCAGCACGATCAGTCTTGAAAGTGGTTCACGCAGCCGCTCGATGCACGGACGCACGGCCACGGGAACGCGCCCGTCTGCCGCCAGGACGTTGAGTGTCGTGTTGAGAAGTTCGCGGGCGAGAGCCGCCGATTGTTGCGGGTTTACGGCACCGACTCTCTGCGCCGACCGTTCATAAGGAGCGCTAGTCTCAGCAGAAACCAGACTACGGTCAGCTATCAGCGCCGAGTCTGTCGTCGGCAAGACTAGCTGCAAGGCCTCGATCAGCTCTGCGGGTTGCGCTGTCGAGGAAGTCAGCGGGTCAACCGGCGGCAGCGACTTGACAGCCTGCATCGGCCATTCTGGCGTGATGACGGGCTGATAGACATACTTTTCCAGCGAAATGCCGCGGTCAGTGAGCCAGGCCGCGCCTGTCGCGTAAGTCGAGGGCAAAATGTCGAGCAGCATTGGCCCGAAGGCTTTAAACATCGCCAGCACTTCCGGGGTCTTACTGCCCATCGAGCCCAGCGAATGCAGCAGCGCGCGTGCAAAAACCCGCGGATAAACCGGGTTGGCATCTTCGGACAAGCGTTCCTGTCCCATAAGCATACAAAGCTGCCGGGAGAGGGAAAAGAGTTCGTACTCTGATTGTTCTTTGAGCCGCTGGCTGCAGGCGATGATGACAACTTCCTCGTCCATCTGTGCGTCGTGTACCAAGCTCAGGGTAGACAATGCAATACGCGGCCGACGACTGCGCGCTTGAACGGGATCGCGGATTGCGTCAAAACGGGAAGTGAAATCAGCGATCAGGCTTGTGCCGATGCTGGCCCTGCGCGAATAAAGCAGATTTGCCGCTTCGGCGAGTGCGTGCCTGGCCTTGACGTCTGCGATCAATTCGCTTTCGAACTCGATGAATTCGCTCACCGTGGGCAAGACCTCCACGATGTTTGCCGTGAACGTGGTCGCCAAATGATCGCGTACCCCGGGGAGCAATGAAGGATCAACGGCTGACAGTACAGACAGATACGACGCAGACACGGCATCACTCCGGAACATTCGCAGACTGACAACGAGCGACGCGCTCGTTCTGGCTCCTGCAACTACATGATGAGTGTTTCTGGCGTTGCGGAAATGTGTAAAAGCCTGAATATCGCCATCGCATTTGCCGAAAAGCCTGTCAGGCAAAAGCGTAGTCTTGCCGCCGTCGTGATGCGGTGGTTTCCCGTTCCTGTCGTTCGTGAAACGTGGGAACTTCTAAAAACCTACTGCGCGGGCGAATTTCGCGCCCCCGGTGCTCGCTGTAAACTGGGCACGTGTCCGCTCCTCGCCAAGAGATTCGCCCGCTCGCGACGGTTTCTAAAAGTCCACTTCTGCGCGATTGAAGCGAGAATTGCACCTTGATGGAATCCACGAACGCGACGACCGTCAGTCCGCTTGAGGCAAGCAGCTTTTCATTGGTCCGCTGCTCCATGGCCATGTCGAAAATCAACTCCTCAAACTCCGGGTTCATGGAAAGGATTCGGGTGACGAGGAAATCCTCGTTCTGGTCGAAGTAGACCGTGGCCCGCACCCGCTGATTGATCAGTACCCGAATGTTGGCGAGGATGTCGATGCGCGAGAAGACCAGAAACGGCTCGACATCGCCCACGAACGGTTCCGGGGTAGACGAGCGCGCAGTTTGCGCGGGTCTTGCTTCTTGGGGCATTTGCGCGCGCGCCTGGCCAAATGGGCTCACTGTTTCCGGCGTGGTGGAATTGGTAGCCACCAGTGGGAGGGGGCTGTGGCTCATGTCAGCACTTGCTGAAAGCTCGTGCGGTGGCTGGTAGCAAAGGTGTCGACGATGCCGCCGAGCCCAGGGTTCAGAGAGGGCTTTGGCACAGGCGGCGCTTCAGGCACCTCATCATGTGGTTGGTTGCTGGCTGGTGGCGAGTGTTGCTCCGGATGCGCGTTCCGGTCATGGCGCAGGACTGGCAGGGCGCCACCAGTGCGATCAATTTCACGGACGCGATTCATCCCAACATGCCTTTAAAGGCTCCACCGGCGGTGCCGTTGTTGCCGGACGGCAGCCAGCGTGTGACGCGCTTCAGCCAGGGCTGCGACAGTTCGCGAATCTTCGCGTCGTTGGCGAGAATTCGCTGCATGCAGGCAAGCTTGCGTTTGCGCTCTTCAGCATTCAGCGTGAGGCTGATCGATAGCAGCCGGACTTCGCTGATTACAAGGCCGACAGTGCCGGTCAGCCGCTCGACTTCATCCCATTCGCCCTGGCGCGCAGCTGCCAGCATCCATGCGCTGATATTTGCGATGTTCTCGCAGCGGTCCAGCAGGTGAGCGGCATCGTTGCCGGCTTCGATATTGAGTCGCATGTCAGGCCGCCCTCACGGTCGGTGTTGTGCCAAGGGTTGAGAAATCTGCACGCATGGTGGTCGGCAGCACTGGTTTGTGCGGAGGCGGCTCG
>JANMZU010000788.1:0-4466 GCA_031383585.1 Betaproteobacteria bacterium | reverse complement strand
CAGAATATCGTAGCCGCGGTAGTGCAGGTCATTGCCGGTGAGGCAGACCGTACACAGGGCGGTATTGCCGGCAACAACGCCGGAAAGTGCGACGGATTTTTTTGGTTTTGGTCCAGTCGGTGCTGGTGTTTCTGTTGTGGTGCTCATTTCATCGTCTCCGTCGTAGGTTGCGCATTGCGCGCGTGCTTTTTCAGAATTGGTACAAAACCTTTGTAGGTGCGCACCTTACAGCTTTTGCATAAGTTCAATGCGATTGCCAAACGGGTCGAATACTGACGCCCGCTTATAGCCCGTCGGCCCTGCGTCGATGCGTAGCGGATGTCCACCACGCTCGGCTTTTTCCAGCAACTGATCGATGTTATCGACCAGCAACGCAGGATGCGCCCGTCTGGCTGCCTCAAACTCCTCCTCTTCTCCTAAATGCAAATTTACCGGCCCTTGTGTGAGCCACGCGCCGCATTGATCGAGTTCCGCTGGCTTGGCTATGCGAACAAATTGCAGCACGCCCTCGTAAAAGACCAATGCGTCCGGCACGCGGCCCATCGGGATTGCGACTTGAAAATGATCGATTTTCAAAACTGCCAAAGTGTCACCGCTGTTGTGTTTTTTTGCGTAAAGCTAATATCGGCGGGCATCTTCAGGCAAAAATGCTTCAAACGCCTCGCCAGCGCTAGAGTTTTACTTTTTTGAAGCAAACAAGGCATCCAGCTTCTGTTCATAAGAGTGATAGCCCAAATATTCGTAAAGCTCGGCGCGTGTCTGCATCGACGGCACAGCATTCTTCTGTGTGCCTTCTGCACGCAGCGTCTGATAAAAGCTGAGAGCGGCCTTGTTCATGGCCCGATATGCGCCACAGCAATACAACACCATATCAACATCCACAGATGCGAGCTCTTCGGTGGTAAACAGCGGCGTGTGACCAAATTCGGTGATATTCGCAAGGATCGGTACCTTTACCGCATCCTTGAATTGCTGGTACATCGGCAGCGCAGTGATCGCTTCCGGAAAAATCATGTCAGCACCGGCTTCGACGTAGGCGCAGGCGCGGTCGATGGCGGCGTTGATCCCCTCGACGGCCAGCGCATCGGTGCGTGCCATGATGACAAAACTCGGGTCGGTGCGCGCGTCAACGGCAGCTTTGACACGGTCCACCATTTCCTCGAGCGTCACGACTTCCTTGCCAGGCCGGTGGCCGCAGCGTTTGGTACCGACCTGATCTTCCATATGTACTGCCGCAGCACCGGTCTTCTGGAATGACCGAATGGTGCGGGCGATGTTGAACGCGCCGCCCCAGCCGGTATCGATATCGACCATCACCGGCAGCGTGGTGACATCGGTAATGCGACGAAGATCGGTGAGCACATCTTCCATTGTGCTGATGCCCAGATCCGGCATGCCAAGCGAATTGGCAGCCACACCGCCGCCAGAAATGTACAGCGCCTTGTAACCCGTGGCCTGCGCCATGCGCGCGGCGTATGCATTGATCGCGCCGACAATTTGCAGGGGCTTTTCATCAGCGAGGGCCTGGCGGAATTTGCTGCCGGGGGTCATGGTTGTCATCGAGGTAATCGAAATATTATGAGAAGAAAGCGTGATTTGCCGAGTCCAACATTTTAACGCCAGTCACCTTGGCCTTCTGCAATATTTCCCAGAAGTACCGATAGGTGGCGCGGTCATGCAGCTCGCCTTTGTACTGGATTGGGCCCCAATCGGCGGCCTGAGCCGCGAGGAGGATATTGGCCGCGTCCTCGACTTCAGAGAGGTCCGGCTTCATCGCGTCAACGATCGCGGTGATTTGCGTCGGGTAGATTGACCACATGCGCAGGAAACCGAACTCATAGCGTGCGCGCCTCGCATCAGCCATGACCACTTCCGTGTTCTTCAGATCGAGGCAAACATTGTGCGCGGGCACAACGCCGCTGGCGAGTGCTGCAGCGACAACCTCCGCTTTGGCGCGAACCAGCAGATGGTGTTCGAACTGGCCGGGTGAGCGCATCGCCGACGCTGGAATCGCGCCGTGGTGACCGGAGACGAAATCCATCAAACCGAAGTCGAGTACCTGTACGTTCGGTAGTGCGGCCAGCCGTTGTGCATCGCGCAGCGCACCGTGTGTCTCGACCAGAATGTGGATGGGAATTTGGCGACCGATCAATGCACTCCTGGAGATAGTCTCAATGTAGGCGACCATTTCCTCGCCTTCAGCAAAGGTCGTACATTTGGGAATGGTGATGTAGGCCAGTACTCTGCCCGCACCTGCGACGAGGATGTCCACATCCTGCTTCCACAAAGGATGGGAGTAGTCGTGGATGCGCGCACCGGCCATCTTGAATTTATTGGCGTCTGACGTCAGCAGCCGCACGATCATTTCTGCGTGTGCTTTTTCTTGTCCTGCCGGGGCGCCGTCCTCGCAGTCACAGGTGATGTCAAAGACCGGGCCCAATTTGTCCTGCAGCTCGAGCGCTTTGCCGATCAGTTTTTCACTGCCAGCAAAATGTTCGCAGGATGGAATGACGGGAAACGGCTTTTCGCCGGCGAAAAGCGCTTTGCTGGGGTGGACGAGCTGCGTCATAAATTCCTCATTTGGGTCGGCGTGGCATCAGCACGGTGTAATCGAGCGATAGCACTTTCAGGTGTTCGGGCGCGTCGGCAAATGCCGCCGTATTTGGGTCGATATTCTTGTAGCCAACAAGATGCAGCCGCAACGCGCCGACATCTGCGTTGAGAGGCCACTTTAGCACCGGCAATGAAATGGCAAACAATGTATCGCCGGCGAAGGTGGGATTGTGATGTGTGCCGCTGTTGATCGCAGCGATCGACAAAACGTTTTCCAGTCCGTCGTAGGCAAGTGCGCGGCAGATGGACATGACATGGCCGCCGTAGACGAGACGCCGCGCAAACCGGGAATCCTTCATGTGATGCAGATCGAAATGCACACGTGCGGTGTTTTGGTAGAGCTTGGTCGCCAGCGTGTGATCGGTTTCATCAATCGTCATGCCGGCAGGATGCTTTATGGGCTCGAACTGCCATGGCGTCCGCGCTGACTCGGCGGGATTGCTGAACTCCTCCGCATTGGTCGCGGCGTAGTCCTCCCAAAAAAGCGTGCCGCCGGTCACCATCCCCATATGCTTGGCCGACTTCAAAAAAGCGGGTGCAACGATTGCCTCTGGTGCCACCTGCGCTGGTGGATCGACCACACCTAGCGCGGTCGTTCGTGGTGGATTCACGGGGTCTTTGCGATGCACCATCACCCAGCGAATCCAAGTCAATACCATTTCATCGCGCTGATTAAAGCAATTGGAGCGCACATGCACTACACCAGTTTTGCCGCTGGAGTTTTCGCGAAGGCCGATGATTTCGGTTTCTGTCCGCAATGTATCGCCGATATAAACCGGCTGCAAAAATCGGCAATCGGCGTAGCCAAGATTGGCTACCGCGTTGTAGGAAATGTCGGGGACCGTCTTGCCGAAAGCAATATGAAAAACCAGCAGATCGTCCACTGGCATGGAGGGGTACCCCATTGATTGTGCAAATGGTTCACTGCAATGCAATGGCAGTCTGGAGCCCGTGAGCGCAAGATAGAGCGAGACGTCGCCCTGCGTGACGGTGCGCGGCGTAGCGTGGCGAAAAGTTTGCCCGAGGTGGTAATGCTCAAAAAAATAGCCAGCCAGTGGACGGGCAGAATTTTTGTCCATGGGCTTCAGGCTACTTCCAGTTCTTTGGTCATTTCCACCAGGGCCAGCAGGCGCTTGGCGGCGTTGACGTGATGATGCTCAACCAGACGCCCATTGAGCATGATCGTGCCGCGGCCTTCATGGTGCGCCTTTTCCAGCGCCGAGATCACTTCGTGGGCATGGCCGATTTCGGCGGACTTTGGGGTAAACGCATCATTACAGTAGGCGAGCTGGTTGGGATGCACCAGCGATTTTCCGTCGAAGCCGAGATCACGCGTCAGCCGACATGCCAACTCAAATGAATGCATATCTTTGATGTCCACGCTGATGCCGTCGACCACAGCACGCTTGTAGGCGCGACCGACCAGCAACACATGTGAGAGCGAATAATGCAGCGCCAGCCGGTCAGGCGTCTTGTGTCCATGCAATTGCGTGAGTAGATCGCTGGTGGCCATGATCATGCAGGCGATGCGGTCGGACGCGGAGGCAATTTCTTCTGCACGCAGCACCGCCAGCGGGCTTTCGATCATCACCATGATTGGAAGATGCGAGCCACCGGCTTTGTCGAGCACCGACAGCGCTTCAATGACGTCGGACTTGCTTTCGATATTCGGAAAGAGGATTGCGTCTGCACCAATGTCAGCCACTGCCTTGATGTCGTCTATGCCCCAGGGCGAATCGAGGTCGTTCACGCGAACCACTTTCTCACGACGTCCGAAACCACCCTGCAATACCGCCTCTACAATCTGGCTGCGCGAGCTTTCCTTGTTTTCCACCAGTACCGAATCGCCCAGA
>JANMZU010000763.1:0-1672 GCA_031383585.1 Betaproteobacteria bacterium | reverse complement strand
CCGCGCCCAAGCGGTCGGCGCCGACGTACTGCAGCCGTGGACGCTTTCGGAGTTTGACGAAAGTGGTGAGAAATATACTTGTCGCGTCACTGAAAAAGGCGGCGGCCAGCATCGCCAGCTGCGCTCTCGCCTGCTCATCGGCGCACACGGTTCGTGGGAGACCGGCGTGCTGCCGACGCAGGTTTTACGTCTGCCTGTACAGGCAGGTGATCTGTTTGGCTTCAAGGCACATTTCCGCGATTGCGCGCTGCCAAACGACCTGATGCCCCTGCTCGCATTTCCCGGCGGTTACGGCGGCATGGTGCATACCGACGGCGGGCGCGTTAGCCTGTCGTGCTGCATCCGCCGCGATATGCTTGAATCTTGTCGCAAGCGTTGGCCGCAACTCAAAGCGGGCGAGGCAGTGCTGGCGCACATCAAAGCTAACTGCAAAGGTGTCGCAGAGGCAGTGGCGCCGGCAACGCTGGACGGCAACTGGCTGTCG
The DNA here is from genome assembly GCA_031383585.1 of Betaproteobacteria bacterium. Taxonomy (GTDB): domain Bacteria; phylum Pseudomonadota; class Gammaproteobacteria; order Burkholderiales; family Usitatibacteraceae; genus UKL13-2. The sequence continues at coordinate 1,188 of JANMZU010000763.1, read as the reverse complement.
GCAGGTCCTTTACGGACCGGCATCCGCGGCTTCGGCCAAAGAGGACTATTCGCGGTTGGCAACGCCGCGGCGGAAGCACACCCGATTGTGGCCGAAGGCATCAGCATGGCCATTCAGTCCGCTCACCTGCTGTGTGAGCAACTGATTGCGTGCCGCGTCCGGCATCCGTCGGCGGCTGTGCTTGAGACGATCCATGCCGCATACGAGGCCGCCTGGCGTCGCAACTTTTCCGGGCGATTGCAGGTGGCAGCGTTATTCGCGCACCTATTCATGCGACCGCTCGGCGCGCGATTGGCCGCTGTCACGTTGAAACTTGCCCCAGGGCTGCTGACGCGTGGCGCGCGCTGGAGCGGCAAGATCCAGCCGTTGCGCAGTGTCCATTCGCGCACCTTGACGGGCGGGCTGGATTCATGAACGTCTTTTCACCACCGTCCTTTTCCTGCTCACAAAACCCTGGAGTCTCCGCCATGACGACACTCGAATCTGTGCAAACCATCCTGAAAAAAAACCTTGGTATCTCCGCTTACGCGGTGAAGCCGGAAACCACACTTGAATCACTGGCGATCGATTCGCTGGCACTTATCGAGGTCATGTTCGATATCGAGACTGAATTAAGGATCACCATACCCATCGACGCATCGGCCACGCAATCGCAATTGAAAACAGTCGGCGACCTGATCGCCTATGTCGACAAGCTTTTAGCCGATCAGGTCTCACCTCTTTCCGCAGGGCAGGTCGCGGCTTGAAACGTGTCGCGGTCACCGGCCTGGGGCTGATATCACCGCTGGGAAATGACCCCTCGACATTTTTTGCCAGTCTGGCCGCGGGGCGTTCAGGGATAGGTCGGCTGCCGCGTCCGGCTGGTGAGCACGTTATCCCGACGCCGATGGCGCATATCGGCGCAGCGGCCGCGTTCGATCCGGCAGATTTTTTCCAAGTTGCGCAATTGCGCATGCTGGATCGCGTCAGCCAGTTCGCTTTGGCTGCTTCGGCCCAAGCCATGCGAGACGCCAAATTTGCGCCTGACCAGATCGACCGCCAGCGCGCCGGGGTTTTCATCGGCACCGGCATGGGGGGCGCGCAGACGACCGACGACGGCTATTTCAGCCTTTATGGCGAACACTCCGATCGGGTCAAACCCTACAGCGTGCTAATGGCAATGAACAACGCCGCCGCCTCGTGGATCGG
>JANMZU010000727.1:0-3710 GCA_031383585.1 Betaproteobacteria bacterium | reverse complement strand
CCGGAAATGGCATCCGTACCGTATACCGCCGAGGCGCCGTCATTGAGTACTACAACGCGCTCGATTGCGGCCGTCGGGATTGCGTTCAAATCAACGCCCGATGCGCCGCCCGGGGACGCAAAATTCGCCATACGGCGACCGTTGAGCAGTATCAGCGTGGATGAAACGCCGATACCACGCAGGTTTGCGCCTGAAAATCCGCGCTGCCCGGCGATATCCGAAAAGCTGGCGCCGTCAGTCAATGCGGCAGCGTTTGCCGATATCTTGGTCAGCAGCTCTGCGGCCGTGGTGGAGCCGCCACGGATAATTTCTTCGCGGGTGATAACTTGTACAGGCAAAGCGGTTTCACCGTCGATGCGCTTGATAGAAGAACCGGTAATCTCGATTTTTTCCACTTTTTGTGGGGCTACGGGTGCCGCTTCCGGCGTTTGAGCACGCGCGCCGACGGACGTCAGCGCAAGCAGCGCGGCGGCGACGGCCATCGCGCAAAGTGAGAAAGGCGGCATTGGCGACGGCGAGGCGGATGAAATTTGCTTAATGTGATTCATTCTGACGGTACTCCCTGAATGGTCTGGCGTTGCAGCGCAACACCCGGTTAACGGCGGAAAGGACAATTTCACGGTTCAAAGCGGTGTAAAAGCTGGTTCTTCTTAAAGGACTGGGACGCAGTGTACGCAGCCAACCGGTAAACAAAAGGGGGTAAAGACCATTCGGTCGCAACGTTACAAATTCGCGTCGCAAAGTTGAAAACCAACTGTCGCAAAAAGGACACATCTTCGATCTGCCAATGGTGCGATGGGTTGCGCAATCATGCAGCCCGGTGCGGGCTTACGCGAATGCGACGGCTTGTTACAGTTTCCTGTCTGCGCGCTAAGCGGCTGTGAAAAGCTATGTCAGACTGCCGTCACTTTCATTGGCGCCCGTTTACGTTTGTCGCCAAGATACCAATCCCAATGTGACTAAATCGAATGGTTGCGTGCATGAACCGATTATCGTTTCCGATCCAGGTTTTCGTGGCATTGCTTGCGTGCCTGCTTGCGCAAAACGTTTCGGCACAAGGCGTCGCCGTGCCCATCGGTGGCGCATTGAAATACGATAACGATGAAGTGTGGTCGCGGCTCGTTCAACTAGCTGGCGGCAAGGGTGCGCGTTATGCCGTCTTTGCAACTGCGTCGGGAAGTCCTGAGAAAACGGCGGCTTCGATTGTCGATGCGCTTGCCAAGCATGGTGCCATCGCCGAACACATTCCCGTGTCGCCAAAGTTGAAGACACCAGACTTCCGGGTTGCGGTGGCCGATCCAGCGTTGATTGCAAAAGTTCAGGCCAGCACCGGCATCTTCTTCGCGGGCGGCGCGCAAGAGCACATTACCGACGCACTGCTACTTGCCGATGGCAAACCGACGCCTATGCTGCAGGCAATCTGGGATGTCTTCAATCGCGGCGGCGTGGTCGCCGGAACTAGCGCCGGCGCTGCCATCATGAGTACGACCATGATTCGTGACGCACCAGACGTGTTGGGGGTACTCAAAAACGGTGCACGTCAGGCTCATGAGATCGATCGCGGACTAGGTTTCGTGGGGCCAGACGTTTTCGTCGACCAGCATTTCCTCAAACGGGGTCGTTTTGGTCGCATGTTGCCGGTGATGCTGCAGACGGGCTACAAGCTTGGACTGGGCGTGTATGAAAACACCGCTGCGATTGTGCGCGGTGATGAAGTGGAAGTCATCGGCTTCAAAGGCGCACTGATCGCGGACCTGACCAACGCGACCAGCGACAAGGCGGTTGGCGCATTCAATCTCCGCAACGCAAAGCTCACTTATCTTGATCGCGGCGACCGCTACAACTTCAAAACACGGGCGACAACCCCTTCTGCTGAAAAATTGAAGGGCAAACGGCTGGACCCAAACGAGAAGGCATTCGCGCCATACTTTACGATGGACGCGTTTTATCCTAATGTACTCGGCGATACAGTGGTCTTGCAGTTGATGGCAAACTTCATCGATAACCGTCAGAAGGAAGTGATCGGGCTGGCGTTTAACCCGTCAGGTAGCAATGACTCGAAATCTGACCTTGGGTTCGAGTTCCGCTTTCGCAAGGGTGCTGACAGCCTGGGCTATTTCACGTCCGCATTTGGCGGTGAAGACTACACGGTAGCCAACATCTACCTGGACATCAGTCCAGTGCGCATGAGCAAACCGCTTTATCGCGCGTACCAAGCAGGGCGATCTGGGGCAAACTAGCTAACCGCCCCAATCCCAACCGAATTGAAGAAAGCCAAAACATGAAGAAAACACTTGCATCGGCATTGCTTTTCCTGCTTACGTCGGCCAGCCTGGTGTCCGCTCAGGAAGCAAAAAAACTCAAGATCGGTGTCGAAGGTGCCTATCCGCCATTTAGCCAAATCGGCACCGATGGCAAGCTTAAGGGCTTCGACATCGACATCGCCAATGCGCTATGCGAGCAGATGAAAGCGCAATGCACGATGGTGCAGCAGGAGTTCGACGGGCTGATTCCATCGTTGCAAGCGAAGAAGATAGATGCAGTGATCGCCTCAATGTCGATCACGGATGACAGAAAAAAAGTGGTGGAGTTTTCTGATAAGTATTACCACACGCCAGCGCGCTTCGTCGGCAAGAAGGGCAATGGATTTACTGCGACCGTCGCTGGCATGAAAGGTAAACGGATCGGCGTACAACGTACCACTACCCATGATCGCTTCGCTACCGAAACGTTCAAGGAATCTGAAATTGTCCGTTATGCGAAACAAGATGACGTGTTCCTCGATTTAGCATCGGGACGGCTGGATGCAGTAATGGTGGATCAGGTCGCAGCCTCGCAAGGATTTCTGCTGATGCCGACTTCCAAGGATTTCGCTTTCTTCGGCCCTGTCTACATCGAACCGAAGTACTTCGGTGCCGGTGCGGGGATTGGCATGCGCAAGTCGGATACTGCACTGCGCGATGAATTCAACAACGCGATCAAGGCCATTCGTGCCAACGGTGTCTACAAAAAAATCAATGATAAGTATTTTGAATTTGACATCTATGGCGGCAAATGAGACCGGTCTGACGCATACGCCCGCGGCGATGACGTGCTTTAGCTAATGCTGTCCTAACTGATCAACCATGCTACAAGGTTTTCTACCTAGCCTCATTGTGGGAGCAGGCACGACGCTTTCAGTGGCGATCTGCTCTCTCCTGATCGCCGTCGTGCTCGGGCTGCTGGGCGCGTTGATGAAGCTGTCGCGATCAAGCTTGCCCAGGGGATTGGCGACGGTTTACACCACCGTCATTCGCGGTGTTCCGGACCTGGTGTTGATGTTGCTTATTTTTTATGGTGGCCAGCTTGCTATCAATGAAGTGGCCCCCAAGCTTGGTTTCAAAGATGTTATTGACATCAATCCATTCATCGCCGGCGTCGCCACCATCGGTTTCATTTTTGGCGCCTACCTCACTGAAACGTTCCGTGGCGCCATGATGGCCATCCCGCCGGGACAACGCGAAGCCGGCATCGCTTACGGCATGGCGCCGGGTCAGGTTTTTTTTCGGGTTGTCTTTCCGCAAATGGTGCGTTTTGCCATTCCTGGGTTTACCAACAATTGGCTGGTTCTCGTCAAATCGACTGCATTGGTTTCTGTCATCGGGCTTTCCGACATGATGAGTCGTGCAGGTCTGGCTGCAGGCTCCACCCGCGAGCCGTTTACGTTCTAC
>JANMZU010000720.1:0-10303 GCA_031383585.1 Betaproteobacteria bacterium | reverse complement strand
GCAGGCTTCCGTTTAACGACGATTCCAGCGTAAACCCGAGGGTAGCTTTTCCGGGCGCGTCGGCTCAGCCGTCAGCGTCCACTATGGATACGTGTACACCGTATAAGGGTTCATCGCCGTGCCCGCCCACCAGCGCTTGTCCGTCACGAGCCGAGAGATAGCAAAGTGTAGATGCGATGCGGTCGGTGGCGCGTTGCCGGTGGTGGCGACATAGCCCAGAACACTGCCGCGCTTGAGTTGATTACCCTCCTTAACGCCATCCGCGTAGCGGTCAAGATGCGAGTAGTAGTAGGCGAAATTGCCTTCCGGGTCGAACTGGTAGAGCGTGTTGCCGCCAGGAACGCAACGGAATGATTTCAACACACAGCCGTCCGCCGCAGCGATCACGGTTTGCCGCGCGCGGCGTGGATATCGATGGCCTCATGCTAGCGCTCACCGCAGCCGTCGCTAAAGGAGTCATAGAGCGAAGCTTTGACGATACCTGCCATCGGAATGGCAAGTTCCACCCCCCGCCAGCAAGCGGATGTTGGTGAGGTGAATGCAGCCGTGCGTTCCCATGCGGCCCACATGTGATGGCTGTGGAGTGCCGTGAATGCCCCTGTTTCTTGCTCAACACCATCCAGACGGTGCCGATGGGCAAGCTAAATGAGCCATTGGCGGTTACAACGAAATACCAACGGGACACTTCTCGCCTTTTTTGCCGATTGGACATTGGCCAAGCATTCTGATGTCGCGTTATATCGTCGTGCAAATAAATCCAAACTGTCCCAGATTAGTCGACCATCAGTTGGCCTCTCCACGGTATGGCATCTGGCATTGGCATCTGCCACCTGTGGTCGAGATACTCAAGCAGTTCCAGCGCGCTGCTGAAGCGGTCATCAGCAGATTTTGCCATCAGGCGGTTCAGTAGCGGCTGGCATGCCGCCATCGAATCCGGAAGTTGCGGAATCGGTGCAGTGAGGTGTTTGAATATCAGCTCCGCCAATGATTTGGCCTCGTACGCGCGCTGACCGGTAAGTAACTCGTGCAACATGCACCCCATGCTGTACAGGTCACTGCGTCCATCCACTGGCTTGCCTTCACATTGCTCCGGACTCATGTAAATAGGTGTTCCTTCCAACGAGTTCGCCAGCGACAGCGTCAGACTAACGTCATGAGATACGCCAAAGTCCACCAGCGCCAGAGACCCATCCGCGCGCAGCATGATGTTTTGCGGCTTCAGGTCTCTATGCACGATGCCGGCAGCGTGTATTGCGGCAAGCGCGCGCGCGACCGAAGCAATCAGGCAGACCGCGATATGCGAATCGAGCGGCTTTCTCATCAGACGGGTCATGTCGCCATTCGGAAAAAACTCCATGGCGATATAAATATGCTTATCCGTAAAGCCTTGATCAAAAATGCGCACCACATGCGGCGTATCGAGTTTCGCAATGATGTCGAATTCACGGATGAATCGTTTCAATTCGGCGGGATCCTGGCTTAACTGCGCATCCAGTATTTTTAGCGCAACCTCCTTGCCATCTGCTTCACGGCTCGTCAGATACACCGCCGACATACCGCCTTCGCCTAATTTGCGCAAAACATTGTAGCCGTTGATCCTGATCGAGTGTTCGAGGCCATTGTCCTTGATGTGAAAATCACCTGCTACCTGCAGTCCCATGTTCCTTGGCGGCGTTCGTACTACCGTGTCTGCGCTGTGAAAACTCTGCATGCGAGGGAGGCGCTCCTCCAGCGCGGTATTGACGGCTTCAATCAGCCGCGCTTTGGACAGATCGTGCTTGCGCAAATAGTCGGCAGCACCGAGCTTGAGAGCCTGGACGGCAACGTCTTCGCTACCCGCCCCGGTGAGGAAAACGACTGGTGGAAATCCAGGAACGCGGCGGTAGCTACGGAGCCAGGCGAGACCATCCGCGACCCCCAATTGGTAATCCAGCAGGAGTACATCGTAAGCGTGCCACTCGAAATCCCCACCGGGTGCGCCGCGCTCTACCGGATCGTACTCGTCGATTTCCGCCGTCGGCCATTCGATGGCCAGGTACTGCGCCGCGAGCAGCCGAAAATCCTCGGAGTCGTCGATGATGAGTATGCGCATCTTGTCAGGTTCTCAGGCTGCGGAAAATTGGAACACGCTCAACGGATCCTGCTTTCCCTTCACGTGCAGTGGCGACAGCGGCATTATCACAATACTGCTGCCCGCCAGCGCCAGTGATTCGCGCACACGACTGGTTAGCAGCGTCGTACCAGCCTCTGCGTGATCCTTCAGTCGCGCCGCAGTGTTGACGACGTCGCCGATAATGGTATAGCTCATGTAGGTGGGCGAACCGACATTTCCAGCAATCACCTCGCCTTCAGCGATGCCGATGCCGAGTCCAACCTTGACGTCATGCTCGCCGCGCCAATTGAGGGCGAGGGCCTCGAACTCCTTCAACATGTCCTGCGCGCAACGGCAGGCGGTAACGGACGAATTTTCCAGCTGAAACGGTACGCCGAAGCCCACCATCAGGCAATCGCCAGCCATATTGAAAATCGTGCCACCGTGTCGATAAGCAATATCAGTTAAAAGCGAGAAGAAGGAGTTGAGCAGCGCGACGACCACACCCGGATCGAGCAATTCGGACATTCGTGTGAAGCCGCGCAGATCCGCGAACATCACGACAGCATGACAGCGTGTCCGCTGATTCATCAGCGCCTGATCCTTCATACCCGGTGTGGCGAGGATCTCATCGACCAACTCTGGACTGACGTAACGCTTGAATACTGATCGCAATTCGTCCTGCCTGCCTATCTCGGCCGCGAGACGCTCGGCTTCCAGCAGCTGACGAGCGCGATGCAATTCGAGAAGCGAGCTAACGCGTGCCAGCATTTCTTCGCGATTGATCGGCTTGGAAAGAAAGTCGCTAGCACCCGCGTTGATGCCCTCGATGCGATCTGCACGCGCATCCAGCGCGGTAATGAGCACAACCGGTATCATCACGGTCGCCGGATTGGCGCGTAATTTGCGACACAAATCGAAACCTGACATGCCAGGCATCATCACGTCTGAAAGTATCAGGTCGGGCACCGATTCTGCGACCAGCATTAACGCCTCCTCAGCGCTCGCGACCCTGACAATGGTGACATTGAGCCGCGCCAAATGAAGGGAAATTAATTCGCGAATATCCTCCTGGTCGTCGACAACCATCACGCGTCCCGCGCTGACGGCCGGCGTGATGCCGAATCCGGACGCGTCACTCAAATCGCACGTCCACTTGCGCCATGTACTGCGAATACTCGTCGAGAGCCAAAGCGATGGCTTTCAAATCGCGTGCATCCGCGTAAACCTCGAATCTCGCGCCTAGCTCGCTGAGCGCCGGGAACCCATAGCCTCCGCCCACTCCCTTTAGGGTGTGGCCAGCCAACTTGAGCGAATCAAAGTCTGCCTGAGCCAGAAATGCCTGCATTTTGGCAATTTCCTTTTGGCGATTGGCGAGGAAACGTGGCATCAGTGATGTCAGTTCGCTTGGGACAGTAACTACAACTCTGTTGGCCATGAAAACGTAAACCTTCGTAAAACGTGACGGGCGAATGCAGGGTCTTTTGCGTACAGTGCTAGCATAACGTGAATCTCGCATTGGAGCATTTTCGACTCCTGCGACAAACCGAACCTGAACCAGCGCCCCATGTCGATCCCAAATGCCGCCTCGGACGTTCCGGACCCGCCTCTGCCCGCCGCCGTGATGGACGCATTCCTTCTGTCTGACCGCGATCCGCGTTTCGTCGGCGAGCAGGTCAAGCTGCTGTTTAATAACTCGGTTGTCGCCATCGCTACGACGGCAATGATCGCGTTGATCGTCTACGGTTTTCTCGCCAGCGCTTCGACGCCACTGATAGAAGTCTGGCTCGCCTGGTCACTGCTGGTCTCGGTGTGGCGCGGCCATGTGGTGTGGCAATACAAGCGCACAGGCACGCCGGAGAAAGATCCGGCTCGCTGGCGGGGCAAGCTGCAGTTAGGGGCGTTCGCTGCGGGAGCCGCTCTGGGGCTGCTGGGTGTATTTTTCTTTCCGACGGCACCGCCACCGATCCAGATCTTCATTGTCATGGTGTTGACAGGTTCCGGCGCCGGCGCAGTTGGGGTTTTCGGTGCGTCGACAAGGGTCTATGCGGCTTATATCCTGCCGATGATGCTGCCACTGGTCATCACTATGTTTATGCGGGAAGAGCGTACTTATCAAGTGGTGGCGTGGATGGGCATCATCTACATCGTTGTATCGCTTTTGTTCGCGCGCAATATTGGCCGTGCCTTAAAGGAAGCGATCCAGATCAAATTTGCGCACGAGGCTACGCTGGCGCTACTGCATGACGAAGTACGCATGCGCGAGCAGATATCGGCGGAACTGGTAGACCGTGAGGCGCACATGCGCACTCTGGTCGACAGCGTTCCCGCCTACATCGCGCACTATAACGGTGACGAAATTTTGACGTTCACCAACAAATCTTATGCATCGCATTTTGGTAAAAAGCCTGACGATATTGTCGGTCGGTCCGCGCGTGAGATCCTTGGCGCCGCGCGCTACGATGCACAGGCTGACGCGGCACGGCGTGCGCTCGCGGGTGAGTCCCAGCGCTACCAGAAACGGTTGTCCGGGCCGGATGGTGCCGAACGCGTTTTCGATATCAGTCGCGCGCCGTATCGCGATGCGCAAGGTGTGAATGATGGCTTTTATCTGTTCGTTGTTGATCGAACCGAGGAAAGTCGCCTTTCTGAAGCCTTGCGCAGCAGCGAGACAAACGGGCAAATGCTCTTACGAAGTCTGGATCTCACGGGCGAAGCGATTTTTTCCAAAGCGCTGGACGGAACGATTACCTCGTGGAACCCTGGTGCCGAACGCATCTACGGGTTCACGGCCGACGAGGCCATTGGCCGAAGTCAACGTGACCTTTATATGGCTAATGTGTCGGACGAAGAGTACGCACAAGTACTGCGACGCATCAACTCCGGGGAGCCGTCGGCTTTTGAGGCCCGGCGCCAGCGCAAGGATGGTCGCGAGTTGCACGTACTGGTTTCTACCAGCCCGATATTCGAGCAGGATGGCACCCTGATCGGCGAGACCACCGTCGCCCGTGACATCACGGAAATGAAACTGGGGCAGCTCGCGCTCGCGAAGGCTGAACGCGAGCTGCGGGTTCTGATCGACAGCACGCCAGCGATGATTTGCTACATAGATCGTGATTTTCACTTCCGCATGGTGAACAAGACCTACGCCGAACACTTCGGCATGGTGGCGAGCGAGATGGTTGGACGCAATTTTCGCGACCTGTTCGCTCCGGCGCGATTGAGGCAGGTAGAGCATCATTTTCAGAGCGCAATGCAAGGTACGCCGGTAAGCTACGAGCGCACCAGCTTGAGCGCAGGTGGCGTCGAGTGTGATCTGCTCGTGCGATATGTGCCAAATATCGACGACGATGGTTCCGTTGGCGGTGTGTTTGTATTGCTCACCGATGTGTCCGAGTTAAAGAAACTTGACCGTATGAAGAGTGAGTTCGTTTCTACCGTGAGCCACGAGTTGCGTACGCCGCTCACGTCGATCCGCGGCTCGCTGGGGTTACTCGCTGGTGGCGTCGCGGGCAACTTGCCGGACGAAGCAAGCGACCTGCTTGGCATTGCGCAAAAGAACTGCGAGCGCCTGATAAAAATCATTAACGACATTCTTGATATCGAAAAGATCGAATCGGGTGACTTGACTGTGGAATTGGTTCGGGCGGATCTGATGAACCTGGTTGAAGATGCCGTGAAGCAAAACAGCGGCTACGCAGCGGAGCGTGAAGTGGAGCTCATCATCGTGGAACGGTTGGCCGCCGCTCCGGTAGCGGTAGATGCCGCGCGGATTGCCCAGGTCATGGCAAATCTACTTTCGAATGCAGCCAAATACACTTCCGCGCGCGGCCGCGTGGAAGTGCGGGTTACGCCCAATGGGGCGGGTTTTCGCGTGTTGGTGAAGGATTACGGACCCGGTATCAGTCCGTCGTTCCGGGCGCGCATCTTTCAGCGTTTTTCGCAGAGTGACTCATCCGATACGCGCCGTCTCGGTGGTACCGGACTCGGTCTCGCCATTTCGAAATCGATTATTGAACGTTGCAGCGGCAGCATCGGTTTTGAATCGGCGCCCGGTGAGGGTGCCACGTTCTTCTTCGATCTTCCTGCGGCAGCGGCTAGCGTGGGCTCGGCGGGTCAAGGCGCGAAACCGCGAGCGCGGGCGCAAACTCGCCGGGTACTGGTCTGTGAGGATGATGCCGATGTTGCCAACCTTATCCAGCGCATTCTTGGACAGGGCGGCATCGACAGCGTGATTGCAAGGTCGGCGACGGCGGCCAAGGCACAGCTCGCTGATGGCGGAATCGACGCGATGACGCTGGATCTCGGACTTCCCGATCAAGGCGGGCTTTCGTTGTTGGCCGATCTGAGACGAATACCCGCTCTGCGCCACTTGCCAGTCGTCGTCGTGACCGCCTCCAGCGACAAGCCGGCGGGACTCGCTATTGGTTCGCTGGAAATCACCGACTGGCTAACCAAGCCCATCGATAATCAACGCTTGTTGGACGCCATCGGCAGCGTCGCCCTGCCAGGCACGCTGTCGGTGATCCTGCATGTCGAAGACGATACGGACATCCGCCGGATTGTTCAGGGCGTGGTTGAGCGGATAGCAAAATATGAGGCGGCGAGTTCGCTGGCCGAGGCGCGCAAGTATCTCGCGACCGGTCGCTATGATCTGGTGATACTCGATGTCACGCTTGAAGATGGAGATGGCACAACGCTGTTGCCTCAAATTGAGTCCCTCTCTCCCGCGCCGCCCGTGCTACTTTTTTCCGCGCTGGAAGTTAACGACGACATTGCCAGGCGTGTGAATGCGGCGCTGGTCAAGACGGGCGCGAGCAATGCTGAACTGCTGGACACCGTGCGCAGGTTGATTGGATGAGTGCTGCAGCCGTTACCGGTGTGACGACATTGAAACGCCTCAGCCGTGTGCTGTTTGTTGAAGACGAGGCTGATATCAGGCGCGTGGCGAAAATGGCGCTGGAGCGCGTCGGGGGCCTGGACGTACTGGCGTGCGCATCGGCTGCGGAGGCGCTCGAGAGCGCGGCGCTATTTCATCCTGATCTGCTGTTGCTGGATGTAATGATGCCGGAGATGGACGGTCCCGCATTGCTTAAGCAGTTGCGGTTGCTGCCCGAACTTGAAATAACGCCGGTCGTGTTCATGACGGCCAAAGTGCAGCCTGGTGAAATTGCGCATTTAAAGAGCCTGGGGGCGCTGGAGGTCATCGCCAAGCCGTTCGATCCCATGCTGCTCGCGGGCCGGTTGGCGGAACTCTGGGCCAGCGTTCCCGCGTTGTCTGTATCGAACGATGCGCTACATGACGGACTGGAGGCACTGCGAAAACAATATGCGCAGTCGTTTGACGAGAAGTGGCAGAAACTGAACGACGCGTGGGCCCTCGCTAAAGAGGGCGACACAGAGGCTCAGCGGCTTGCGCGACTGCAAGCCCATACCATGGCGGGAAGCGGCGCGACCATTGGTTATCCGGAGGTATCCCGTCTTGCAAGGGAAGTAGGCCATTTGTTGACGCTGCGCGACGAAACCGGCGATCGCACCGGCTATTCAAGCGAACTTGATTCGCTGATAGGCCAATTGCGTCTGGCGACAGCAACGTCGGATGAAGTTTCGGAACGCCTGGAATACCCGCAACGCGCGAATGCCATTGTCAAAGAGGGCAGGCTGATCTATCTTTTCGACGATGATGCAGAGTTGTCGCGTGCCTTGCAACTACAGCTTCAATTATTCGGCTTCGAGGTTGAGACCTTTGCCACCCCCAACCTGCTGGAATCGGCACTGTGTGCACGCAGCCCGGCGGTGATCGTCATGGATATCATGTTTCAGGAGGGTGATCTCGCCGGGCCTTGCGCGATCATCGCCTCTGAAACAATGCAGCGTCGTAGCGTGCCGGTGATTTTCATGTCCGGGCGTGGCGACCTCGCGGCGAGGCTTGAAGCCGTCCGAGCCGGTGGCAGTGACTACTTGACGAAGCCGGTTCGAGTCGCTGATCTGGTGGAACGACTGGACCGGCTGACAGACAGGTTCGTTGAGGAATCATTTCGCGTGATCGTGCTCCATGCCGATGCCGCCGGCGCAGAACGCGTCGCGGGCATGTTGCGGGATGCAGGTTTGCACGTGATTGTTGCGCTTGAAACGGCACAGATCCCGGTGCTGCTGACTGAGGTGAATGCGGACCTCGTGCTGATGAATAACAACTTACCGGGCTGTACCAGTCTGGAGATGATAGGGGTGATTCATCAGATCGATCGCAGTGCCATATTGCCGGTGGTATTGCTAGCCGAGGTACAAACTGAGGTTACCCACCAAGACGCCAATGCGGTGCTGTTCGAGCCAACCACGGCGCGAGAACTGGTGGCGGTCGTGGCAGCCTGGTGCAAGCGTTATCGTGCGCAACGCGCACTCATGACAATGGATGGCTTGACTGGCCTCGCTAATCACACACTCATTCTGCAGCAGTTGGAGCTGGAATCGTCGCGCGCGAGTCGCCATCAATACGCGCTGTCAGTGGCGATGATCGACGTTGATCATTTCAAACGGCTCAATGACGCCGAGGGACATGCCATCGGCGACCGGGTATTGGCAAGCCTTGGTCGCTTTCTACGCCAACGCCTGCGCAAGACTGACTTCGTCGGCCGCTACGGCGGTGAGGAATTCATGGTGCTGCTGCCGGAAACTTCCGGTCAGGCTGCTTTGGAACGGCTGGATACCCTGCGGCGGGAATTTTCGGCGATCCGCCATTTTGGCGCGAAAAATGTATTCTCGGTTACCTTTAGTGTGGGTATTGCGGCTTTTCCGGAAATCAAAGCAGCCGTCAATTTGGCGACCGCCGCAGATCGGGCGCTTTATGACGCTAAAGGGGCGGGTCGAAACTGTGTCGTGTTGACGGCAGCCATTGTGGAAGAAACGAAATGAAGACATTAATGCGCATCCTTCATGCCGAAGATGACCCAGATATTCAGGCCATCGCGCGACTGGCGCTGGTGCGGGTGGGGGGCTTTACGGTGCTCTCCTGCGAAAACGGCCGTGTGGCATTGGATGCCATGGAAGAATTTTGCCCCGATCTGCTTCTGCTCGACGTCATGATGCCGGAAATGGATGGGCCCACGCTACTTAAAACGATACGTGCAGGCGGACCGTTTGCCGACACGCCAGCGATCTTCCTGACGGCCAAAGTGCAAGCGCATGAAGTCGAGCAGTACCTTGCCCTTGGTGCGTGCGCAGTGCTGGCGAAACCCTTTGAGCCGATGCAGCTTGCCGCGCAGATCCGGAAAATCTGGGCCGCGCTCGTGCTAAATGGGTGATGATCGGCATCCGCAACACGGGTCGCTACGATTTTAGCCGCGATGCCGCGCAGCGTAATCGCGGGCTTTTGACCTGCAGACATCGACCCGGATTCCGCTGCGCCTCATCCACGCAGGGAAATTTCTTTAACATCCAGCACTGGCGCGCCTCACCGGCCACTTCCATGCCAGCAACCGCGCCGAATGGCGATCCGCATATTTTGCAGCTGGCCCGCCACGTGAACTCAGCTGCAAGCCGCGATCAGGCTGATCGCAGCAATAAAGTCAGTCGGAGATCCGCTTTCTAAGCACCTAATTTTGCCCTACAATAATTTTGAAATTAGTCAGTCGGAAGCAGCCCAATCTCCGCTTTCAACAAGATCGTTTGGAATAGAGTCAATGGACTGCTTCAGTCTCAGCGTTATCGCTCGTCAAAGCCTTCACTTAACTCAAGCCGGCTGCGAACGCATTTAGCCTGCTCGACATTGCCGCAAGTTGAAATCATGCAAGTTTCAGGCATGCTCCCGAATGCGAATCTTGTACTACCGGTTTCGGCCAAATGCCGTCCGTCATCGGCGGCCACCAATTTTCCTGAAAGCGGACCTTTGGTTTGATCAATCAGGGCGTTTGCAATTATTGCGGGTGTCGCGGCGCAGTAGACTCGGTGTGCAATCGCCGAGCTATCCGTCGCCTGCGCCTCCATATCAAGCTAGCGGGCTGTCACGTCTTCTTCGAGAAGGCTACCCTTGGAGAGGAACTTGGGGTCGTTTCCTGTTTTGATAAGCAAGGCTACAGAAACTTCCCAAGAGTCTTGTTGATTCGGACGCGAAATCGGGTTTCTGCGTAGCGCGGTGCTATTTGGCACTTGGACGAACACAGGGAAATCGAGTTCGCTAAACGCAGTGATGCCCGGTCGTCTGCGTTGTCTTGA
>JANMZU010000194.1:0-3002 GCA_031383585.1 Betaproteobacteria bacterium | reverse complement strand
ATCGGCATGCCAATGCCTATGCCCGTGAGCGCACATTCCCAAGGCTGAAAACATCTATTGACGCGAACCTGCGTGCCTCAGCTTGCCGACCGGCGAACAGCATCGTATCAACGTGCCTGAACGCGTTGGGCCTTCCATTGTTGTCTCGATCAACGTGATCGAATCCGTTTTATCAATACATGGACGTACGTTTACGACGTTGACCAGATAAATTGGCCCCTGCTTTTGTCTATCGACGATCTCTAACGACGGACTCCTGATCCATTCGTGCCGCTAGCGTGGCACCCGCATTCCGTAAACCGACCTGGTCACTCAATATCTGGACTGCTTCCTTCAAGAAAATGTCCTTGGCGTTTTTCCTTGCTTTCTCAGCCGCGAGTTCAGTGGAGAGCTTGCGTTCACCCGCCTGCAGACCGTCATCCCGGGATGCCCCGCTATCCCCGGAGGCAATTTCGTTGGCTGCTAATGTCGGATCCGCGTATTGCGGCTTTGCCTTGTTTTTATCGCGCGACTTGATCCGAGATTCTTGCATATCACGTTCCTTGCGCCGTTCAGTTTCGTTCAGCGAAACCTGGTTTTTCTTGCGCAGCAATTTGGATTCTGCGATGTCTTCTTTCAGGTATTGAAAGTCTGCATCGGTCTTTATACGTGCATCATGCATAGCTAAAAGAACCGGGAACATATTCTTCAAATTGCCCACGGGCGTATACTCCGCCTGCTTGATTTGAACCCACGGCAGCGCGTTGTCAAGACTGGATTCGCCAAAGCTGGAGGTGTCGGCAATCGCCGGGAACAGGATATCCGGCGTCACACCCCGCAACTGCGTTGTGCTTCCATCGATTCGAAAAAATTGTGCGACGGTCATCTTGAGACCACCAAATTGCGGCTGAGTATTTTTGGCAATTTTGTCGAGGTCGACGACCCTTTGAACAGTGCCTTTGCCAAAACTTGATTCGCCGATGATCAGGCCACGGCCATAATCTTGAATGGCAGCGGCAAAGATTTCTGATGCCGACGCAGAAGCTCGATTAATCAGTACCCCCAGGGGGCCATCCCAAGCCACTACTGCCCGTGCATCTCGCTCCACGCTGATGGCCCCGGTTGCGCTCCGATGTTGAACGACCGGACCCTTGCCTACAAACAGGCCCGTAAGTTCGATTGATTGGCCGAGTGAACCACCACCGTTATTGCGCAAGTCAATAAGTATGCTGTCTACCCGATCTTTTTTTAGCTCGTCCAACAGGCGGGCGACGTCGCGAGCCGCGCTTTTGTAATTCTGGTCGCCTTTTTGTCTGGCCGAGCTATCTTCATAGAAGGAGGATAGCGTTATTACCCCGATCCGGCGCATGACCTTCCCGTCCATGACTTCTTGGACGGCTACTTTGGCCGCTTGTTCCTCTAGAGTAATCGCTTTACGGACCAGGGAAACCAGTTTGTGCCTACCATCTGGCCCAGCGTCCGCAGGCAACACGTCCAACTTTACGATCGTATCCGCAGGGCCGCGAATGAGCGCAACTGCATCGTCCAATCGCCAGCCTGTGACATCGATCATCACACCATTTTCGCCCTGGGAAACGCCGATGATGCGATCGCCAACACTGAGCTCGCCGGAAACGCTCGCCGGCCCACCCGGTACCAGCTCGCGTATGGTGGGATATTCATCCAACTCCGTTAGAACTGCGCCAATACCGACGAGAGAAAGCTTCATTGAAATGTCGAAATTCTCGGCAGCTCTTGGTCCCATGTAATTAGTGTGGGGCTCGATGGTGGTTGTGTATGCGTTCATGTATGCGGAGAACGCGTCCCCGCTCTTCAGGCGGCTGAAGCGCTTCAGGAGATTGTCGTAGCGCTTGTCAAGTACTTTGACGATGCTCATTTCACTTTTGCCGGCAAGCTTTAGCCGCAGCCAATCGTTCTTCACACGCTTGCGCCAAAGGTCCAGCACTTCCGATTCTGATTTCGGCCACGACGCTTTTTCCCTTCCATATTGGTAATTTTCTGAAACCTGAAAGTCGAAACCTTTCTTCAGTAGCTCTCGTGCGTAAACAAATCTCTCCACCGCCCGCTGCTCGAATAGATTGAAGATGGCAAATGGAACGCTTAGGTCCTCTTTCTTGACGGCGTCGACGAGTGTGGTCCGGTCAACCGAAAATTTGTCAATATCAGCTTGCGTGAAAAACATTTTTTCCGGGTCGAGTGACTTCAAGTACCGGTCAAAAATGCTGGCCGAAAACGCCTCATCTTGCCGTGCTGGCTTGTAGTGAAAACGGGCTAGGAGTTCCGCCGCCAGCTGTGCTGCCTTGGCCTCCTGCTGCGCCGGCTTCAATGCTGGCGGATACGATATCTCTGATCCGGCCAATACTGCGCCTTGTGCAGCTGTAGCCAACGCAAAAATCAGACTAAACAGTACTCGCTTCATGCGTATTCCATTTCAGGGCAGGAGCACGCTCGCCGCCGGAGTTGAGAAAAAATTACTGCCAATACAGGATCGATGCTGATTCGGACACCAATACCGAGATTTCGTTTCGTTGTCGTGATCGGGCGATTTGAAAGCTGGGATCCTATGTTTGACCCGCGCTGAGACGACGAGACTGCAGGTGAGCGCTCTAACGTAAACTAACGTCAATATTCTAGGCCGAACCCGCACTAGGGGCGCGCTACTGTACTTTGCCGCTATCCATGGACAATTCCTCAATCGCCGGCAAAAATATGCAGCTGCACCAATAGTTGAATCTTGCTGTTTACAGCCGAGGACACAGAAGTAAACTCGACGCCCATCAGCATTTGACCGTCGACTACCTTTTTGCTGACGGTCTTGCCGTACAAATCGCGAGCTATATAGTCGACTGCCGCTAGAGTAAGTTCCATTTTCACGTCGGTCAGCAACGGGAGCTCTTGAGTTGTTTCGATCAACACGCCGTGATAGCCGATGTCGTGAATGGTCCCGTCGTACACAACTGGCATGACAACGCTGTTGCGGACTATTTGGTAGCGAAACGGCA
>JANMZU010000694.1:0-3070 GCA_031383585.1 Betaproteobacteria bacterium | reverse complement strand
AGATGAAAACCAAGAGCGGTGCCGCCAAGCGGTTCAAGCCGCGCGGTAGCGGCTCCATTAAGCGCTCCATGGCGTTCAAGCGCCACATCCTCACCAAAAAAACCACCAAGAACAAGCGTCAACTGCGTGGCACGGCTGAGATTCATGCAACTAATCTGGTCAGCGTGCATCGCATGTTGCCCTACGCGTAAGGAGTGCGACCATGCCAAGAGTAAAACGTGGTGTAACCGCTCGCGCGCGTCACAAAAAAGTACTGGATCTCGCAAAGGGGTATCGCGGTCGTCGGAGTAAAGTTTTCCGTATCGCAAAAGAAGCGGTAATGAAGGCAGGGCAGTACGCGTATCGTGACCGTCGTAATAAGAAGCGTGTTTTCAGAGCGTTGTGGATTGCTCGTATTAATGCCGCAGTACGTGCAGGCGGGATGACATATTCGCGATTCATCAACGGCCTGAAGCGCGCATCTATCGAGGTGGATCGCAAAGTGCTTGCTGATCTCGCGGTGATGGACAAGCCCGCCTTTGCACGTTTCGTCGAGCAAGCTAAAGCAGGCCTCGCCGCGTAGTAATCCAGTTTTTTGATCCAGATGAATCGCAAAAGGCCCGTGAATCGGGCCTTTTGTTTTTTGTACCAATCAGCGCCAAAACCGAAAAAGAGACCTTAGATGAGTACCCTTGAAGCTATTCTGAACGATGCCGCATCGACCTTAGGGGCTGTGATGTCCATGCCCGAGCTAGAGCAAGTCAAAGCCAGATACCTCGGCAAGACGGGGTCACTGACAGAACATTTAAAGAAACTCGCATCTTTGAGCGCCGACGAGAAGAAAGTCGCTGGCGCGTCGATAAATCGCGCGAAAACCGAGGTTGAATTATTGATAGACGTCGCTAGAGCGCGCATTGCGACGACCGAACTTGAAGGGAAATTGAGCGCGGAAGCGATCGATGTCACGCTTCCGGGAAGGTCGACCGGCCTGGGCGGGCTACATCCGGTAACGCTATGTCTGGAGCGCGTTGAAGCACTTTTCGCGACGATGGGTTTTACGGTTGCAGACGGTCCAGAAATCGAAACCGATTACCATTGTTTTACCGCGTTGAACACGCCACCCAACCATCCTGCGCGCTCGATGCAAGACACGTTTTATATCGCCGACTCAGCACACGTGTTAAGGCCGCACACCTCTCCCGTGCAAATACGGTACATGGAAGCCAACAAACCTCCCATCCGTATCATCTGCCCAGGGCGCGTGTATCGATGCGACCACGATGCGACTCATTCTCCGATGTTCCACCAAATAGAAGGTCTTTGGATTGACAAGGGCGTTAGTTTGGCAGATTTAAAAGGAACCCTCACGCAGTTTTTCCGCGCATTTTTTGAACGCGACGATCTGCAGATTCGTTTTCGGCCATCGTTCTTTCCCTTCGTCGAACCGGGTGTAGAGGTCGATATGGAATGGGAAAACAAAGGTGGAAAGATCAAATGGCTTGAGATTGGTGGTGCCGGGGTTGTCCACCCAAAGGTGCTGCGTAACGGTGGGATTGATCCTGAGGCATATTCAGGTTTCGCATTTGGCATGGGGCTGGATCGTCTGGCAATGCTGAAATACGGTGTCAACGACCTCCGCCTTTTCTTCGAGAATGACATCAAGTTTCTCAGCCAGTTTCGCTAACGAGGTAAAACATGAAAGTTTCATTCAATTGGCTCAAAGAGCTGGTCGATATTCGACAAACAGTCGAGGAGCTAGGGCATACACTGACCATGGCCGGTTTGGAGGTCGAAGAAATTTTGCCTGTCGCTGCCGCTTTCTGCCAAATTGTTGTTGCAGAAATAAAGGCAGTGGCCCAGCATCCGAATGCCGACAAGCTGCGGATTTGCGATGTAGATGCGGGGACAGGTTCAATTCTGCAGATCGTTTGCGGTGCGCCGAATGTGGCGCCCGGTTTGCGAGTGCCTTGCGCGCTGCTCGGCGCGAAGCTCCCTGGCCTGGAAATCAAAGCGGCGAAATTGCGCGGTATCGAATCCAGCGGAATGTTATGTTCCGCTCGAGAGTTAGGCTTGTCTGATGATCACGCTGGACTACTCGTGCTGCCCGCCGATGCGCCAGTAGGCGAGGACATCCGAGCATACCTTGATTTGGACGACACATATTTAACATTAAAAATGACGCCCAATCGCGGTGACTGTTTGTCCATGATTGGAATTGCTCGCGACCTGGCCGCTGTTAGCCAAAGCAAATTGACGCTTCCTGCCGTACCCCAAGCTCGCGTTGACGGATCAACGTCAGCTGCCGTCACCATTTCTGCTCCGATTGCCTGTGGACGGTATTTAGGGCGGGTAATTACCGGTATGAATTTAAACGTGTCGTCACCTGAGTGGATGAAGCGTCGACTAGAACGCGCCGGATTCCGCACAATTTCCCCTTTGGTTGACATTACCAACTATGTCAACCTTGAGCGCGGCCAGCCAATGCATGCGTTTGACTATCACAAGCTAGACGGCGCGATTGAAGTAAGGTTTGCAGAGGCGGGCGAGTCGATAAAACTTTTGAATTCGCAGCATGTTCAATTGCAATCAGATATGTTGGTGATCGCAGACAAAAATGGCCCGCTCGCCATTGCAGGCGTGATGGGCGGCGTGGAAAGCATGGTAACTAACGGCACGACAGCCGTGATGTTTGAGTCAGCATATTTTTCACCGGACGTCATTCAAGGCAAGGCGCGCAGCCTTGGCATTAGTTCTGATGCGGCTTACCGCTTTGAACGTGGCGTAAGCCCTGAAGGTGCACTCGACGCATTGGAGTATGCAACGCAGCTAGCATTGAGAATTTGTGGCGGCACATCAACTACTACAGGGCCAATTGTCGACGAGGTTGGAGAACTGCCAGAACGAAAATCAGTGGCGGTACGGCCAGCTAGAGTAGTGCAGTTGCTTGGAATGAGTATCCAGACGGATGAGATGCTGTCCATCCTTATCAATCTGCAATGTCGGGTGGCCGCTTCCGATGATGTGTTGGCTGTGACGCCACCGCCTTATCGTTTTGATTTAAATATTGAAGAGGACTTCATCGAGGAGATTG
>JANMZU010000645.1:0-8482 GCA_031383585.1 Betaproteobacteria bacterium | reverse complement strand
CGCGCGGCGCGCAAGGTCGACACCATCCTGGCGACCCACTTCCCCAGCCATATCCCGACGGCGGTGGACGACGCGATCCGCGCGAAGTTCCCGGTGCGCCTGCCGCGCGAGGCGATGCGGCCGGCGGTGACCAAGCTGGTGTTGTAGACAGCCGACCACGCTGCGCAGACGCCGTAGCGCGTCTGCCAAGGAAGGGGGCTTCCTGCGTAAACGCGAACCATCGTCGCTGCAGGTGTCCTGCAGCCGTCGCGTCACGACAAATTGCGAACTTGGAGCCGACATCCTCAAGAGGGCGTTCAGGAGCATTGACGTGGTTGCCAGCTTCGGGCATTGTCACGGCACACGGGGCACTGTCTTTGGGTGACTGTGACGAGCAGGTCGCAGTGGTTCCTGACGGCGTGATCGGATTGAACCGGATTGGGATGCAGCAGGTAAACATGACCCCATGAGTCGGTGTGCGTCGCGAACCTGGACCTATTGGTGAACGGGGGAAGATGACCGATCTATTCTCGAAATCTGTCCGGCTTACCGCAGAAGACGCGATCACGCCTTGCCTGCCTGGCGGGCGACCGACAAGATCGGAACCGATCTTTGCTGATTTGTCCCTGGGGAAGCAGCTCGATTCGCAGAACCGCGCCGATAGCCCCCTGTTGGGCCGGCAGGATGATCGCTTCCCGATCTGCCAAACGATGTCCGCCGAACTTCGAACTTGACCGATTGGATCCGCACCATGCAATTTGGCACTCGCCCATGAGCCCAGCGCGTCGCATGGTGGGGCTGGGTGTGATGGTCGCAATCGTGGCGGCGGCCTGCGCCATCACGCCTTGGTCGGCGGCTCTGGAAGAAGACCTTGGACTTTCGCTGTTGTTCCATATGCGAGGGCCGCGCCAGCCGCCACCCGAAGTTGCCGTGGTTGCCATTGATAGCGATGCGGCCAAGGCGCTGGGACAACCAGCCCGCATTGCGGAGTGGCCGCGCGCATTGCACGTGAGCCTGGTCGACGGGTTGGCAATTGCAGGCGCCCGTGTCATCGCCATGGACATATCGTTCGCGACACCTGCGCGACATCCGGCAGACGATAGCGCGTTCGCGGCCGCATTGGAGCGTGCTGGCATGGTTGTCCTGTTGGATCTGCTGGAGCAGTTGCCAAGCGCCGAGAGCAGCGTACATGTAGAACGCCGACTGCCGCCAGTTCCTGCTCTGGCTGCCGCAGCTGCAGCGCACGGTCCCTTTCCGCTGCCAAAGACGGGCGCAGTGCGCGCATATTGGTTGGTAGCGGGAGGTTCAGGCGGGTTGGCCACCCTGCCGGTCCTGGCCAAGCAGGTTTACGATCGCGGCGCGGTGGCTCCTGCGGCAACGCTCCAGCGAGTTCCCGGGGACGATGCGCGTTATCTGGACTTCTATGGCATGCCACGGACCATCGCCACTGTTGGTTTCCATCAGGTGCTGGCTGCCTTGGACGACCATGAGCGCGGCGCCGCGTGGTTGCGCCAGACATTCGCTGGCCGCGCGGTATTTGTCGGCTTTTCTCCCGCGCACACAGCGGAACAGGACAGGGTGCGCGACGACTACGCCACCGTCTTCACCCGCGCCGACGGGCTGGCGCTGAGTGGCGTCGAGATCGCAGCCACAGCGTTCGGGAATTTGCTGGAGCGCCGCGCACCGTCACCGTTGTGGATGCCGTGGCAACTGGGCATCATGCTCGCATGGGGCATGCTGTTGGGAGTCACCTGCACTTTGCTGCACGGCTGGCAGGCGTTGATGGCGGTGGCGCTGGCGGCAGCCTGTTACCTCGTACTGGCGCATGCGCAGTTCACAGCCACCGCAGTCTGGCTGCCGCTCATGGTACCTTTGCTTGTGCAGATTCCGCTGGCGATTTTTGGCGGTGCACTTTGGAGCCTCGTCGAAGAACGCCGCGAACGTCGGCGTCTTGGCGCAGTGATCGATGACGTGTTGCCGCCTGCTGTGGTCGCGCACTTGCTGCAACGCCTACCGCCCGCGATGCCCCACGCAGGTCAGGTGTACGGCGTATTCATCATGACTGATATCGAGGGATTCACGACGGTGGCAGAAGGCTTGTCACCAGATGAGTCGGCCCGCATGTTGAACCGCTATTTCGAACGCGTATTTCCGGTCGTCGAGCGCCATGGCGGCAGCGTTTCAGACATCAAGGGCGACGCAATATTGGCGTTTTGGTTCGCATCGGGCAGAGACGCCAGCATGTGCCAAGCCGCCTGCCTCGCGGCTCTCGATATTGCTGCGATCACATCTGGTTCGGGCGGGTCGGTCAACTGGTCGTCGTTGCCGACGCGTATCGGCGTGCATGCTGGCAAAGTAACGTTGGCGAGGCTCGGCGCGTCGCGCCACCACGAGTACCGTGCCGTTGGTGACGCCGTCAATACTGCGAGTCGTATCGAGGCGTTGTCCAAGCACTTGGGAACGCGCTTGTTGGCCAGTGACGACGTGCTGGTCGGTGTCGAGGGCATCCTGGCCCGGCCGGTGGGCGAATTCCTGCTCGTTGGCAAACGCAAGCCGGTCCGAATTAGTGAACTGGTGTGTATGAGTGCGGATGCGACCACTTTGCAACGTCGCCTTTGCGCGGCTTTCGCCGAAGCGCTGGCTGCCTACCGATCCATGCAATGGGAGGACGCAGCGCAGCGATGGTCTGACATCTTGCTTGAGTTCCCCGACGACGGCCCGAGTCGCTTCTACTTGCTGTTAGCCCAGCGTTGCGCCGCCGATAGGCCACCACCGCCATGGGATGCGGTCGTTTCTATGGTGTCCAAGTAGGGCGCTAAAAGCGGGATCTGGACACTCGATTGACTTTGACATCAGCGATGGCTACATTTCCATCAAGGGTGTGAGATTTGCAATTCCCCGTCCTCGAGACGGCGGAGACAACAAATGAACAGTGATGCAGGAGGGCGGGCAACTGACCCGCCACGCGCCCAGTTTCACAGCCTTCTGGTGTGGCTGGCGCTTGTTCTTGCAAGCGCTCTCTGGACGCCGCACGCGTTCGCGGCAACTTGCTTGCCGGCGCTCGCAAGACTGGTCTCTGTGCAAGGCACCGTCGAATTGCGCCGCGCTGACTCGGCGTCGTGGTCGCCGGCGGCGGCTGAGGTGGAGCTTTGCGCCGGCGACTCCGTCCGTGTGGGTGATCGAAGTCGGGCCGCATTGCGGCTGGCCAATCAGAGCACTTTGCGCCTGGACCAGCACACGGTGCTGACGCTGCGGTCGGCCGACCAGAGTCTCTCGCTTGTCAATTTGTTGGGGGGGGCGATCCATGTCATCACCCGCACGCCTAGACCCTTCAATATTCGGACCCCGTTCGTGAACGCGGGCGTCGAAGGAACCGAGTTCCTGGTTCGCGTCGCAACCGATTCAGCCGAGATCGTGGTGGTCGAAGGCAAGGTGATTGCCAGCAACGACCAGGGCGTCGTGGAACTGGCGGACGGCGCCAGCGTGCTGGCGGAACGCAATCGTCCGCCACGGCTGCGGCAAATTGTTCGCCCGGCCGATGCAGTGCAATGGGCGTTGTATTACCCCGCCATCATCGGATTGACTTCCACGGACAAGCAGTCATTGCGTGACGCTGACGATCGGGCCCGCACTGGGGCAACCGATCAGGCTTTTGCCATCATGGATGCCGTCCCGAGCCCGCAACGCGACGCACGCTACCACGCCTGGCACGCCGACCTGCTTTTGCGCGTCGGGCGTGTCGATGAGGCCGACCGGGCGATTGCCAACGCGCTGGCAGCCAATCCCCGGTCGAGCGATGCGCTGGCGCTGAACGCGCTGATCGCGGTGGTCCGCAACGATACGGTGCGCGCGCTCGGACTGGCGCGTGAAGCCGTGGCGCTTGATCCGGCGTCCTCCGCGGCGCAGATCGCGCTGTCGTACGTCGCGCAGTCGCGTTTCGATATTCCTGCCGCACGTGCTAGCGCCGAGCAGGCGGCGGCGTTGGCCCCGACAGATGCCCTTGCATGGGCACGGGTGGCCGAACTGCGCGTCGCTGGCGGTGACCTGGGGGGTGCTCTGGCGGCCGCCGAAAGCGCTTCGGGCTTGGGCGCGGAACTGGCCCGCACGCACACAGTGCTGGGTTTCGTACGACTGATGCGCTTCGAGACCAAGCAGGCGCGACAGGCATTTGCGCGTGCGATCGAACTCGATCAGGCCGACCACCTGCCCCGCTTGGGCCTGGGCCTGGCTCTGGTCAGGGATGGTGGCATTGCGGCGGGCCGCGAGGCGATCGAGATCGCAGCCAGTTTGGATCCGCTGAACTCTTTGCTGCGCAGCTATGTTGGCAAGGCATATTTCGAGGAGAAGCGCGAAAACCTCGCCGCCTCACAGTTCGAATTGGCGCGACAGTTCGACCCTAACGACCCGACCCCCTGGTTGTATGAGGCAATCCTTCGGAGAAGCGAGAACAAACCAGTCGAAGCACTGCGCGCGCTGGAAAAGTCGATTGAGCTCAATGACCGCCGCGCCGTGTACCGCTCGCGCCAATTGCTGGACCAGGATCTGGCGACGCGACAGGTCAGCCTCGCCGCTGTCTTTGGTGAGTTGCTGGCGGAACGCGAAGCGGTGGCGATTGCTTCGCGATCGCTTGCGGATGACCCGGCAAACGATTCGGCGCACCGTTTCCTCTCGGAGGCGTATTCCACCCGTGACCGGCATGACATCGCTCGCACCAGTGAACTGCTGCAGGCACGGTTGCTGCAGCCGCTGAGCCTGAACCCGGTGTCGCCCGAATTGCCTTTCGTCGATCTCGGTCTGCCTGGTTCAATTGTCGAGTCCGCGGTGTTCTCAAATGATATTGGCGCCCTCTTCGAGCGCGACCGCGTAGGGGCCAGCCTAGGTGTGCTTCGCGGCAACCTGGGTACTTCCGGTGGCCGGCTGCAGTTTTCCGCGCTGGGCGGCCCGATCTCAGGCAGCATCGGGCTGTTTGACTATTCGACCGATGGATTCCGTCCGAACTCTGACATTCAGCATCGGATATCGAACGTCTTCTTGCAATACGCCGCAGCACCGTCGCTGTCGTTACAAGCGGAATACAGAAATCGACACACGCGCCAGGGCGATCTTGCACTGACCTTCGATCCCGGTGCGTTCAGTCGCCGTCAGCGCGCGACCGTGGACGAGCACAGCATCCGGGTTGGGGGCACATTCAGACCCGATCCCGAGACCGTCTGGCTTGTTTCTGCCGTCCGCAGCCAACGTCGCGACGGGCAGCAATTTTTCGTCGATGGCTTTGTCGACGGCTCGCTCGCGTTCGACGACGCAGCCTCGTCTCTGGAACTGCAGTACCAGCACAAGCTGGCCAACTTGAGCCTGGTAGCCGGGGCTGGGCGCACGCGGGTCGACTCGACCGCCGGGGTGCAACTCGACTACACGCCGTTAGGGGGCGGACCTTGCCCACTCGGGCTGGAACCCTGCTCCAACCTCGCGCGAACGCGACTTGATCAACGAAACGGGTATCTGTACGTTCACCTCAATCCCACCGAGTCGCTGGCAGCCACCCTAGGTGCCAGCCGCGACCACTACTCCGATGGCACGGTACTGATCGATCGGTGGAGCCCGAAACTTGGTGTGCGTTGGGCCGCAAGCCCCGCCGTGACGCTGCGCGTGGCGACGTTCTCCACTGTCAAGCGCGCGCTCGTCGCCCAGCAGACGATTGAGCCGACGCAGTTGGTTGGATTCAACCAGTTCTATGACGACGTCAACGGTACGGTAAGCCAGCTTCGTGTCGCGGCGGCCGACTGGCGGGCTTCGCCTTCGTTGTCTTTCGGCGTGGAACGCGGTCACCAGGGCGCCCGCACCGGCACCGGAACTGTCGGCGTCGCGTTCGCGTCGGCCCCGGTGCAAACCCTGACGACCGACTGGTTGCGCCTGGACGTTTCATCGCGCGCGTCATCGGCCCTGGTCGCCTCCGTCGGACTGATTGCGGAGCGTTTCCGCTGGGACGCCACTGTCCCCACCGATTCACCCACCAATTTGATGACGACCCGCGTTCCTGTCACCTTGCGTTCCTTCATGCCGGGCGGATACTACGGCGAATTGATGGTGACCGGCGTGGCGCAACGTGTCCGACGCCTGCCCGGCTCAGCGGTTCCGGTCGGAGACAGTCGTTTTGTCGTTGCTGATATCGCGCTGGGTTATCGGCTTTCGTCGCGATTGGGGACTGTTAGCGTGGCCGTGAAGAATCTATTTGGGGCTAAATTTTCGTACCAGGATGACAACTTCAGAAGCACCGAAAGCCGCGCGGGCCCTTATCTGCCGGTGCGGCGGGTCTGGTTGAATGCGTCTCTGGCTTTTTAGTGGCGCTGGTAGTTCAAAGGAGAAAATCATGTTTGATGCAATTCATGCCGAAGCTGTACCTATGTCCGAAGCCGAACGCGTAGCGTTTCCTGAGGCGGACCTGTTGATGGCGGTGATGATGCCGCGCGACGCCAGTGGAGAAATCGTTGCAGGCGATCCAATAGTGCGGGTCCACGTTGGCGCCGCTTTTCCGGAGATCCCGAAGACCAACCTGGTAGGAGTCGGCGAGATAGGTGCCACCGGCAACGGGAAGGGTTACCAATTGTTGCCACGGCCAAAGCAGCTCTTGCAGATTCGCCATCCAGACGCGTCGGTGAGTTACTGCCCCAATGTGCCGGGTAGGTGGGTCTGGTTCAAGCTCTTAGTCGCCGAGCGGTCCCAGTCGTGATAGAGGTGCCTGCGTTCGGGTGTACGCACGCGGGCGGCGACCTTGCGTACACAGACTTTGGTCGTATTCTGCCGCGGCGACAGAGTCCTTGGAGCGATGCGTTCTTGGTAGCGCTAGCGGCCACGATGAACGAAGAGATGGACCCGCGTCTCGCGCTGCCGCAACCGCTGATGCCAGCAGCCGGTTACACCTACCTCGGGCAGTTCATCGACCACGACATGACGTCGGACCCGCGACTATTCGGTGCCCCACCCGCTGGAGCCAGCGTGGAGAACTTAAGCACACCGTGGTTCGATCTCGATAGTGTCTACGGCACCGAGCCAAGCGGGAGGGACCGCCATCTGTACGAGGATGGCGAGGGTGATCGACTGCGCCTGAATAAGTCCCAACTGGATTTCGAGCGACGTGCGGACGATTCGGCCGTTGTTCGAGACCGCCGCAACGACTCAAATAGCATCGTGAGCCAGATGCATGTCGCCTTTGTCCGCTTTCACAACAAGGTGGTGGATCAACTCCCCATAGACAACAAGCGGTTGAACCAAGCGCAACGCATCGTGCGTCAACACTACCAGTGGATCGTGCTGCACGACTTCTTGCCGAAGATGGTAGGTCAAGACATGGTTGATTCGATATGGAGGAACGCACCCGGCGGGAAACCAGACCTTAGGTTGATTGAGCCTGGACCGGAGGCACAAATACCGCTGGAATTTTCCGCTTCGGCGTTTCGTTTCGGCCACAGCATGGTGCGACGCGAATATGATATGAATGCCGCAAGCGGGCCGGTGTTGACCTTTGACAGGGGCCAACCGGACGGAAGTACGGCGCGTGACCTTCGCGGTTTCCGAACACTGCCCGATTCGTTGGTGATCGACTGGAGGATGTTCTTCCAGGGCCCCGATCACAGAGTGGAGCCGCAATCTGCCCGCCCGATTGACACTTTTTTGGCACTGCCGCTGTTTGAACTGCCGTTCGAGATCGCGGATCACAGATCTGCCCCAGGTCGTCGGCTGCCATATCGAAATCTGCATCGCAGCGAGTTCGATCTTGGCCTTGCGAGTGGACAGCAGGTTGCGCAGGAAATGTGCCGTCGTAACGTGCCCGGAGTCGAGTCGAAGATCCTCGGCACGGACGTGCGGATCACGGCGGCCGGCGCCTTGGCGGGCGACCGCGACATCGGCGGGACAGGCATTGGCAAAGCCGTACTCGAGGAGCGATTGAATGAGGACGCACCGCTTTGGTATTACATACTCAAGGAGGCGGAGCATTTCCATCACGGCGCGCGGTTGGGTACGGTCGGTGGCCGGATCGTTGCCGAAGTGATCATTGGCATGATGGTGTCAGATCCAAACAGTATTCTGAATAGTAAGTGGACTCCCAAAGCTGGTGAATTCGAGTGCCAACAAAACGGCGAATATGGCTTCGTGGATTTCTTGGCATATTCTGGCGTGGCGTGGCGTCGCTGAGCGCCCCTCGTGGGCCTGGGCTGGCATAACAGTCGGTGTCGCTCATCGCGAGAGGCAACCCTGCGGCAACCGTGGGTGGGAGTGGCACGCGATTGGCCGCTCAAGTGGTGCTACGACTTGCCGCCAAGTGTGACCCACCAAAATGACTGGGTGGCCTAGTCAGAACGGCAGCGAGCGCGCCTACAACCACGCGCTGGTGGGCAACAGCGGCGCCAACCTGATCTACGAGTCGGCCGGCATGATGGCCAGCCTGATGGGTTTCTCGCTGGAGAGCCTGATGATCGACAACGACATCATCGGCGCCGTGCAGCGC